>PKWT01000064.1 GCA_003132125.1 Micrococcales bacterium
CACGATGAACGGCCAGAAGAAGTTGGTCCACGATCCGACGAAGGTGAACAGGGCGAGCATCGCGGCGGCGGGCCGCGCGGCCGGAATCGCGACGTGCCAGAACGTCCGGATCATCGAGCAGCCGTCGACACGGGCAGCCTCGATGAGCTCATAAGGCAGCGCCTCCTCGAGGTACTGGGTCATCCAGAACACCCCGAACGCCGTGACCATCCCCGGCACGATGACCGCGACGAGCTTGCCGGTCCAGCCAAGCTGAGCCATGACGATGAACAGCGGGACGATGCCCAGCTGGGTCGGCACGGCCATCGTCGCGATGACGAAGACGAGCAGCCCGCGCCGACCTCGAAAGCGGAGCTTGGCGAACGAGAACCCGGCCAGGGTGGAGAACGCGACGACCGAGATCGAGGTGACAGACGCGACGATGACCGAGTTGGTCAGCGCCTTCCAGAACTGGATGTCCGAGGTCAGCACACGTCCGACGTTGTCGAAGAAGTGCTTCGCCGGGACCAGCGACGGCACCGGATTCTGCGCGATCGTCTGGGCGTCGGAGGAGCCGAGCAGGAACGAGTAGTACAGCGGGTACGCGGAGAACAGCAGCACGAACGTGAGGATCGAGTAGGTCACCCAACGGGGCCGGCGGTTCGCACCCGCCCCTCCTCTTCCTTGTCCCACTTGCCGTGCCCGACGACGCGCGACGGCCCGGGCGGCGCCCGCACCGGCGGTCTGCTTGATCATGCCGATGGAGCTCATCGCTTGTCCCTTCCGGCGCGGGAACCGGACGAGGAGATCCGCCGGGTGAGGAAGAAGTTCAGCAGGCCGATGGCAATGATGATGAGGAACAGGATCCAGGCGACCGCAGCGGCACGCCCGAAGCTCTTCTGGGCACCCCAGCCGAGCTCGTAGATATACATCGTCACGGTCATCCACTGACGATCGGCGCCGCCTTGACCGAACTGGTCGTACATGCGCGGCTCGTCGAAGATCTGCAGCCCGCCGATCGTCGAGGTGATCACGACGAAGATGATGGTGGGGCGCAGCATTGGGACGGTCACCGAGAAGAACTGCCGTGCCCGGCTCGCGCCGTCGATCACAGCAGCCTCGTACAGGTCGCTCGGAACGGCTTGCATCGCCGCGAGCAGGATGAGTGTGGTGTAGCCGGTCCACCGGAAGTTGACCATGGTGGCGATCGCGATGTGGCTCGAAAGCACGTCGGCGTGCCAGCGGATGGGGTCGATCCCGACGTTGCCCAGGAGCGTGTTGAACATGCCCGACTGGTCGGCGAACATCTTCGAGAAGATCAGGCCGACAGCGACCGGCGCAACCACGTACGGCAGCAGCACTCCCATACGCCAGAAGGTCTTCGCGCGCAGGTTGGCGTTGAGCACCGCCGCGAGGACCAGACCGGTGAAGACCTGGGGCACGGACGACAGCAGGAAGATGCTGAACGTGTTGCGCAGCCCGGTCCGGAAGTTGGGCTGGGCCAGCACGTTGGCGAAGTTGTCCAGTCCGACGAAGTCCCCTTTGCCGCCGATCAGGTTCCAGTCGTGCAACGAGACCCACGCGGTGTAACCGAGCGGGAACAGTCCGACGATGGCAAAGAGGATGAAGAACGGAGAGACGTACAGGTAGGGAGAGGCCTTGACGTCCCAACGCCCGATCCGCTGGCGGAACGCGATCCGCCGAGGCGCTCGGCCCGGGGCAGGGTCGAGTTCAGGGGTGGTGATCACGGCCATGGGATTCCTTCGACGCGGGTCTGGCTGGGGACGACGGCGGCTGGGCTGCGAGTGCGTCGGACCGCCGCGAGCTCACCGGTTTCGACCGGCGAGCTCGCGGCTGACCAACGGGCTCGCGTTCCTCAGCCCAGGCTCTTGACGGCCGTCGCGAACTTGGTCCAGGACGACGCCGGGGTGTCAGTCTTGTCCACGTCCACGCGGGTCAGGGCCTGCTGCATCGCGTCGTTGATCGCGAAGTAGTTCTTGCCCTTGAACGGGGCGACCGTGACGGCGTTGGCCCGGTTGGCGAGGATCTGACCGGTCGGCGCGTCGTTGAAGAACGGCTTGGTGACCGAGAGCAGATCCTTGCTCGTGAGGGCCTGCTGCTGGCTCGGGAAAGTGCCCTTGGCGACGAATGCCTTGATCTGCTGCTCCGGAGCGGTAAGCCAGTTGGCCAGCGCCTTGGCCTCGGCCGGGTGCTTGCCCTGCGCCGGCACGGTCAGGAACGAGCCGCCCCAGTTGCCGCCACCACCGGGGAAGACATCGGCGATGTCCCAGCCGGTGACGCCCTTGGCGTTGCCCTCGATGACGCCGAGCATCCACCCGGGGCAGAGCATCGTGGCAAAACCGTTCTTCTGGAACGAGGCCGTCCAGTCGGGGCTCCACTGTGCGAGGTGGGCTGAGAGCCCGTCGGTGGTGGATGCGCCGAGCACCGAGTCATAGATCTTGCGGACATCGGGGTTGTCGAGGGCGATGACCGTGCCGTCGTCCTTCTCATAGGCATTCTTGACCTGGTTGATCATGCCCTGGTACGTGGCGCCGGCTGAGTCCATCCACGGCGCCTTGGCGCCCGAGGCTTTGAACTTCTTGCCTGCGGCGAAGTAGGCGTCCCAGGTGGCGTTGGCGCCGCCAAGGAGCGTGGCGACCTCGGCGCGGTCGGTCGGCAAGCCCGCTGCCTTGAACAGGTCGGAGCGGTAGCAGACGCCCTCCGGGCCGATGTCGGTCCCGTAGCCGATGAGCACGCCCTCCTTGGTGGTCGCCTGGGCAACCTTCCAGTCGAGCCAGCGTCCGTCGACGGACTTGTCCTTCAGGTCGACGAACTTGCTCGGGTACTGCATCAGCTCGGGAAGCCATTCGACCTCGATCGCCTCGACGTCCGAGAGACCCGAACCGGCGGCAAGCCGCGTGTTCATATTGTCGCGAGCCTCGTTCGAGGTCGCTGCCTTCTTCTGCACAACCGTGATGTTCGGGTGGAGCTTGGTGTACTCGGCGAGGAGGTTCTCGTACCCGAACTCGTTGAACGTGGCCACGGTCAGGGTCATCTTCTCAGTGCTGCTTGCGGCCTTGGTGTCCGTGCCGCTCGGGGTGCTTGAGCCACAGGCCGCGGCGAGCAGGGCAATGCCCGTGACCCCCGCGACGAGTGTCAACGTTCTGCTACTGGTCTTGCGCACGATGACTCCCTTGTCAGTTGCACGGCTCCTCGCCGTGACAATCTGCGGCCGTGGCGGACGCCGTCCGGTCGCGTGCACCCCATTCGGTCCGAGGTTGTGGAATCGCTCCCATCACTGCTGTGGTAGCGCTCCCACAGGCTGCCATTGAAGCGGGGAGGCGCCCGTCTGACGTGTCAAGACCTGCCGTCACACCCCAGGTGTGGTCACGCTCCCATGATGGCATCACTGCAGGTCAGCGCGCTGACGCCGAAGCCCGCTTTACTGAATCGTTACTGCACCAAACAACGGAAGGGCGCGGTCTGTCCCGTTCGGCGGGCCTAAGTAGCCGATACTTGCACCATGACCGACGTGCGCAAGCCTGGGCGGCGCGGGTCGGCTGTTGGCGCCGGGCGGCGGCGCATTCTCTCGGTGAGATCCCGAATCGTGCTGTCGATTCTTGCGGTCGCCGCGCTGGGGCTGGCGGCGTCGGGTGTCGCGTCATACGTGGTGCAGCGTGAGGGGGTTCTGAGGGCGGTTGATGCGCAGCTTCTGCTCTCGGTCCCGGAACTGAAGACCATCGCGTCGGGTAAGACCTCGGACGCGCCGCCGAGCAGTGTCGACGCGGTGTTGCGGGACGCCATGCAACAGATGATCCCGGCCGCGCACGAGAGCGTTCTGGGTTTCGTCGACAAGAAACCCGCCCTGGTTCCCGCGGTGAACCTGCCGTTCCGTATCGACACCGACAGCGCGTTGGTTGTCCGGATCGTCGCGGAGGCGCATCCGACCCAGGTCGTGATCGGCACCGCCAAGAGCACGCTGGGAACGCTGCGCTACCTGATCATCCCGGTCGCGGTCGCCGGCGACCCCAGCACGGGCCTGTACGTCGCCGCCTACGATCTCGACGCCGAGCTCGGCTCGGTTGCCGACTCGTTCCAGACCTACGTCAGGGTCGCGCTGGCCGCGCTGGCTCTGGTGGGGCTGGTGGCCTGGTTCGTGGCGGGTCGGCTGCTGCGCCCGATCCGCCTGCTGCGCGACGCCGCGGCGGGCAGCAGCACCGCAGCCGACCTCACCGAACGCGTCCCCGTGACGGGCCGCGACGACGTCTCGGAGCTGGCCACGGCCATCAACGCCATGTTCGACCGCCTGCAGGACTCGGCCAGGAGCCAGCGGCGCCTGCTCAACGACATCGGTCACGAGCTCAAGACACCGATCACCATCATCCGCGGACACCTTGAGCTGCTCGACGCCGACAACGTCAGCGACGTCGAGGCGACCCGGACTCTCGCCATTGACGAGCTCGACCGCATGAGCACCCTGGTCTCCGAGATCTCGCTGCTCGCCGCGTCGAGGGCGCCACACTTCGTCGAGCCCACCGAGGTCGACATCGCCTCGCTCACGGCAGCCGTCGGCGTCAAGGCCTCGGCGCTGGACCCGACCCGGACCTGGCACGTCGAACCCGCCAGCGGGCTCGCGCTCATCGATGCCGGCCACATCACGCAGGCCTGGCTGCAGCTGGCCGACAACGCGGCCAAGTACTCGACCCCCGGTGAGCCGATCGTCATCGCCAGCGCGGTCTCGGAGACTGAGGCGGGCACCAGCCTGGATCTCTCGGTGCGTGACGGCGGACCGGGCATACCGCCGGACGCCCGTGCGCAGGTTTTCGAACGATTCACCCGACTCGAGTCGAGCCACGGGACGGAGGGATCCGGGCTCGGCCTGTCCATCGTCTCGGCGATTGCCGAAGCGCACGGCGGCACAGTGTTGCTGTCGGGCGCCCCAGGGCAGGGGTCGACCTTCACGATCCGGGTTCCGCTCATCGCCGGGGCGCAGTCATCACAGGAAGACGAGGACTAGGACATGAGCAGGATTCTCATTGCGGAGGACGAGGCGCGGATCGCGTCGTTCGTCGAGAAAGGCCTTCGCGCCGCCGGGTTCGCGGTGACCGTGACCGCCGACGGCAAGACAGCCCTCGCCCAGGCCCAGAGCGGCCAGTTCGACCTGCTCATCCTCGACATCGGGCTGCCCGGACGCGACGGCTTCGACATCTTGCAGACCCTGCGCGGCGAGGGCAACCCGATCGCCGTGATCGTCCTGACTGCGCGGGACTCCGCGGCCGACACCGTGCGTGGTCTGGAAGGCGGCGCCAACGACTACATGTCCAAGCCGTTCCGCTTCGACGAGCTACTGGCGAGGGTGCGACTGCGGCTGAAGGATGGGCAGCCCGGGCCGATCGGGGCGCTGCAGGTACGCGGGCTCGAGCTCGATCTTCTGACCCGCCGGATCAGCGTTGAGGGCACATTGCAGGACCTCTCCGCGCGCGAGTTCGCTCTGGCAGAGGAGTTCATGCGACACCCCAACCAGGTACTCAGCCGTGAGCAGCTGCTCAGCCGCGTCTGGGGGCTCGACTTCGACCCCGGCTCGAACGTGGTTGAGGTGTACGTGCGTTACCTACGCGCCAAGATCGGCGCCGACCGCATCGAGACGGTACGCGGCATGGGCTACCGCTTGGTCTAGTCCTTAGTGCCCTTTCGGGCCGCCTGTTCCGGGCTGAAAATGGGGCAGTGGTTGCCCGCCGATGTCGTCGCTCCTTGGTTCCTTAGGCCGTGGTCTA
>PKWT01000055.1 GCA_003132125.1 Micrococcales bacterium
CCTCCGGCACCCCCTGGCTCGGCTGCATTCCCATCGACACCACCGGGCCCGTCATCCTGTTCGCCGGCGAAGGCGGAGACGGCAACATCGTCCGACGCATCAGGGCCATCGCCAACTCCCGCCAGCTGCACGCCGAAGACCTGCCCATCTGGGTCTGCACCAGGGCCCCACACCTGACCAACCTCGAACACCAGGCCGTCCTCGCCTACCACGTCGAGCAGATCCAGCCCGCCCTCGTAATCCTCGACCCGTTCTACCTGGCCGCCCGCGGAGCCAACAGTGCCGACCTGTACGCCATGGGCGCTGTCCTCGAAGCCCCGCAACACATCTGCCAATCCGCCGGCGCCGCACTACTCGTCGTCACCCACTACAACCGATCCCGCGACCTCAAAGGTGCAGCCCGCCTCACCGGAGCCGGACCAGCCGAATGGGGACGTGTCCTCCTGTCCGCCGCCGTCATCTCCCGACACTCCGACCCCGAGACCAAAGCCACCACCGTCCTGCTCGAGCTCGAAGTCGCCGGCGGAGAAGTCCCCGACCAAACGCTGCGGATCCGCCGCACCATCGCCGCAGACGACCCCGACGACCTGGACAGCCCTCTGAACTACCACGTCGACATGCCCGACGACACCAGCGACGACGGAGGCCCGACCATGGGCGCCGGATCCAGCCTGTCCCCCGCCGCAGTCAAGCTCCTCGAAGCCGTCAACGCCCACGACGACCCCGCGACCGTCGCCCAGCTCGTCGACTGGATCGCAGCCAAGCACGGCCACGGCCTCAAACGGCAGACGTGCTCAACCAACCTCAACACCCTGCGCATCCGCGGCCTCGTGGACTACATCGACCAGGGCACCGGACGCGAACGACTCTGGCTCAAAATCGAACCCGCCACGGAGGCACCCGCATGAGTCCAACCCAGATCAACTGGCTCGACCACGACTTCCGACCAGCCCCACCCGGCTGGCGAGTCGCCCACGTCTCCGAAATCGACATAGAGGGGTACACGAACGGGCTGTTCATCGCACCACTGCCCGGCTGGCTCGTCCAGGTCGAGAACAGGTTCGACGAGCGCACCGGGTGGAACGACGACGACCAACCGCCCCGCGCCCAACGCGAACGCCGCATCATCGCCGCCAGCCACTCTGGCTCCCAGCTCGAAGCCATCGACTACCAATACGAGTCGTTCTGGTACGTCCTCAGCCCAGACGAACCAGACCCCACCCCCGCCGAAACACGCGCCGAACTCACCGCGCGCGCCACACGAACCACCCAGATGGAGGCACCGAGATGACCCCGACACCCGTCAGCGCTGACGCGTCACTGACACCCCCACAAGTGATGACGCGTCAGCGTCAGCACACATATATACCTGACACCCCATTTGCTGACAGGTCCCTGAGCACAAAAACGAGGGGGGTGTCAGCAACCCTTGCTGACAGGTCCACCCGTCACCATTCGAGACCCTCAGCCCCCTCAGAAGCCGGCCGTCCTTTGTCGAGGCCGCTTGTCCCTTCGGCTGACCTCTTGCAGGTCCTGACCTCATGGAATCCGTCGTGAACCCGCTGAGCGAGAAGTGCGGTCGGAAGTCGAAGCGGTCGGGTCTTCCCTGCCAGAAGTACGTCATCGGTGGTGGCCCCTGTCGGATGCACGGCGGCAGCGCGCCTCAGGTGGCTGCAGCGCGTGAGGCTCGGATCGTCGCTGCTCTTGCTCAGGCATCCGGTGAGGTCACCGTGTACCGAGACCCGGGCGAGGCTCTCGTTTCGGCTGCTGTTGATGCCGACCAGATCGTGCAGAGACTCAAGCTCGCACTGGAGTCCGGCGAGCAGATCAAGGCCGGTGAGCTGCGCGCCCTGGGCGAATGGCTGGATCGGACCGGGCGCCTGGCCAAGACCGTGCTCGATGCTCGGGTGGATGAGCGCAAGGTTCGGATCACCGAGCTGCAGCACGCTGAGTTGTTCGCGATCATCGCCGCGGTGCTCGCGGAGCTTGGTCATGAGCCGGACAGTCCCGAGGTAATCGCGATCGTGCGTTCCTGCGCTGCCCGGATCGGGGCCGGTGGTCGCGCTCGTCCGCCGGCCATCCGTGGCGAGGTCGTCGTGAAGCAGTCAGAGACAGGGACAGCAAGGGATGACTGATCCGTTTCCGCTCTCTGGCAGCGCTCTGACCTGCAGTGATGTGACCTCTGCTAACGCTCTGCTACTCCCCCGGCTGTCTCTCGATGGCCGATCCACCCACTCCACCCCTCAGACAGGAGCGTGACGCCATGGCTGGCGACACCGTCATCACGATCATCGGCAACCTCACGAGCGACCCCGAGCTGCGCTTCACACCCTCGGGTGCCGCCGTTGCGAACTTCACCGTGGCCTCGACACCGCGGGCCTTCGACAAGGCGTCCAATGAGTGGAAGGACGGCGAGACGCTCTTCATGCGCTGCTCGATCTGGCGTGACGCTGCCGAGAACGTCGCCGAGTCCCTCGCACGAGGCAACCGGGTCATCGTCTCCGGCCGCCTGAAGCAGCGGTCGTACGAGAAGGACGGCGAGAAGCGCACCGTCGTCGAGCTCGACGTCGAGGAGGTCGGCCCGTCGCTGAAGTACGCCACAGCCAAGGTGGCCCGCACTGAGCGCGCGGCAGCCGGTCATGCCCAGGTTGCGACGTCGGGTCCTGTGCCGGATCCCTGGGCTGCGACCAGGTCAACGGCTCAACAGGGGCCCGGCGACCCGTGGGGCGGCAACCGCAACGACGAGCCGCCGTTCTGATGCGGCCCTCTCGGTACACGGTGACCCCCATGAGTGCCCCGATCGTCTTCATCGACTGCGAGACCACTGGTCTGCACCACGACCGTCGAGCATGGGAGGTGGCCATGATCCGCCGTGACCAGGCCGGAGTGCAGCGGGAGGCGTCCATCACGATCCAGGTGGCCGACGTCGACATGGCTGACGCTGAGGCGATAGCGCTGCGGATCGGTCGCTTCTATGAGCGATACGGGCACAGCGCGCGGGATGTTCAGTGGCTCGGTGAGGACCAGACCGCCCAGGTCGTTGAGGAGTGGACTCGTGGTGCGGTGATCGTGGGCGCTGTCCCGAACTTTGACACCGAGACGTTGGCTGCCATGTTGTGCCGGCACCGCCTGGTCCCTGCTTGGCTGCATCGTCTGCGCTGTGTTGAGACCTTGGCGTCTGGTCATCTTGGCCGCGAGGTCGGTGGGCTGAAGGACGCAGCGAAGGCGCTGGGCTTGCCTGTCGACGAGGAGGTCCTGCACACGGCGATGGGTGACGCTCGGCTTGCTGCTGCGATCTGGGACGCGGTCATGGGTGGTGGGTCGTGAGCGTCACGACTGCGATCGACAGGATGGCTGAGCCGATCGGCTTCGACATCGCCCAGGGCACCGACGAGACGCAGGCGGCGTTGCTCAACGGCTTGGCTCGTGGGTTCAAGCACGCGATGCCGCAGGGGGCTGCTCGGGAGATGCAGATCTGCTACCTCACGGCGCTGTTGACGTCTGAGGCCCGGCAGTTCCTTGTGGACCTGGTGGCGATGTGTGAGGCCGAGTCATGAGGGTCAAGCGCCTGTACCGCGTCACGGCGACCTACGCCGACTACCCGACGACGAGGCGGCACTACCAGAGCAACGATGCAGCGCAGCACCGCGCGGCGCTTCTGCGACAGGGTGGGGTGTCCTACTCCGGGTACGCCCCGGAGGGTCGGTGGGTGCCTGCTCTGTCGGTCACGGTCGAGAAGTCCGACCCCATCACCTGGTCAGCATCATGAGTACCGCTTTGTCGTTCGAGGTGTTCGGTAAGCCTGTGACGCAGGGCTCGAAGGCGTGGGCGCTGTGGCGTGTGGCTGTCTCTGAGGCTGCCTTGTCGTCGGTGCGGGCTGCGGGGTGGCAGCGGGTCGAGGGGCCGGTGGTGGTCGAGGTGGCGTTCACGTTCGACCGGCCTCGGAAGGCACTGAGGTCTGGGAAGTATTGGCAGGTGACCAGGTCTTCGGGTGTCGTCGACCACCTGGTGCGGGTGGTGATCGAGTCGTTTACCGCGGCGGGGGTGTGGCGGGATGCCTCGAACGTGGTCGATGTGCGTGCCACCAAGCTGACGGTGGGCGATGAGGGTGCTCTGCACATCCCGGGCGCGCGTATTCGGGTGGTTCCCGTCCCCGTGCCCGCGGTCGGGTCATGCGACCCACCATCTCAGGCTGACGAGGACCGCGCGCGGCACCACGATGAGGGGCAGGCGGTGGCGCTCGATCCAGCGGCCGGCGTGCCAGACGGGCGCCCAGGTGCAGCTGTTCAGGGCGCACGCGATGGCGTCGATGAGTGGTTCGAGCAGGGGGTCGATGGCTTCGGGAAGCCCAGGGATGTTGGCCATGAACGTTCATCGGTCCGAAGTCCGCAAGACCTTAGTCGGAAGTCCGCAAGCAGTGGTGCGAGCAGGGAGGAAGTGGCGTGAGCCCAAAGTTCAAGCACCCGATCACGACCGAGTTGGCGGCGAATTCGGGTGCAGCGGTGCGAACGATGCGGTCGGTGCTGGAGTTGGCTGAGCAGACGGGGTCGGATTTTGCGGCGGTGCTGTGGCCTACGGATCCGCGTCGGGCGGCGTTCGTGTACGGCGCGCTGATGCCGTCCGGGCCGTTCGCGGGCGAGGAGGCGCCGAACATTCGTGCGCTGCTGGGTGCGGGTCAGGGGACGTTGCGTCAGGTGATCCAGAGGGACGCGCTGGCCGCCGGCGTGATGGCGGAGCTGGAGGAGTGGCGGGCCCGGGCTGTCGCGGCGGAGGCGGAGGTGTCCAGGTTGCGGATCCTCGTGGAGGGCGCCGGCCTGGACGCTGAGGTCGGCGAGCCCAGTGAGTGACCTGGTCGCGGCGCAGGAGGCAGCAGTGGTCGCGTTGGGGCACCACTTCGGCTGCCTGGCATCGGATGCTGACGGTCCGTGCGATTGCGGCACGGTCGAGCGGGCTGAGGCGGTGGTCTCGGTAGTAGCGGCGGCTTTGGGTGTCGGGGTGGTCGCGGAGGGTTACATGCGCCTTGTCCTGGATCTGCGGGTGGCGGATGCGCGTGAGCTGCTGCAGGACGTGAAGTGGCTCAATGACTCCGAGGCTCGTGCTGCGGCTAGGGATGGTGTTGAGCGGCGGAAGCGGCCGTGGCGTGCGATCGCCAGGGAGGCGGCCGCTGAGGCGATCGCGAGTCCGGTTACGCCACACCGCTTTTCCCATACCCCTGAATCGCTTTGCGCATCGGGACCATGGGCACATGAGTACTCCACGAAGCAAGCGGCTGAGGTCCTTGGCTGCACAGTTCAGAACGTGCGCTGGCTGTGTTGGCACAAGGTCGTCCCTGCTCGGCAAGTTCCGAGCGGGCGCCGGTTGTGGGTCCTCGATGGTGAGGCCGTCCATGCCTTCGCTGCAGCGCGTGGCCGGTCGCCCGGGGACGCTCCTCCTCTCGGCGGCCGACCACGTCTGGCAGGTGAGCTGACGTGACGGACACAGAGCTCGTGCGTGCACGCTTGGATGCGCACAACGCCCGGGTCGAGGCTCGTCTGATCCGGGCTGGGATGGCTGATCGGATGCTCGGGTCGTGCGTTCGACTGCTCGAGGGCGAGATGGATGTCGACGCCGCTCCTGAGGTCATCGACGCGATGATCGTCAGCTGGTCCGTCTACTGCCCTGAGGTGTTCATCCCTGCGCAGGCGACAGCACCGGTCACGACCCGCGCACCTGGTGCTGTGTTCGGCGCTGCCGGTGCTGCGGAGGCTGCCCGTCGTGCGAATAGCACTGTCACGCAACAAGTTTCGAGCGCCCCGACTGGCGGCGCTCGTGGTCTTGCGGGTGCCGCAGAGGCCACGAGCGCCGCCAGACGGGGCGCTCGAAACTTGTTGCGTGACA
>PKWT01000483.1 GCA_003132125.1 Micrococcales bacterium
CGGCTTCAGAAGTGGATCCGCGCGGCACGCGAGAAGATCGCCTTCCAGGGCCTCCCGGCGCGCATCTGCTGGCTGGGCTACGGCGAGCGTGACAAGGCCGGGCTGAAGTTCAACGAGATGGTTGCCTCGGGCGAGCTGGAGGCCCCGATCGTCATCGGTCGTGACCACCTGGACGCCGGGTCCGTGGCTTCGCCCTACCGCGAGACCGAGTCCATGGCCGACGGCTCGGACGCCATCGCCGACTGGCCGCTGCTCAACGCGCTGATCAACACAGCCTCGGGTGCCACGTGGGTCTCGATCCATCACGGCGGAGGCGTCGGCATCGGCCGCTCGATCCACGCCGGTCAGGTCTCGCTGGCCGATGGAACGGCCCTGGCGGCCGAGAAGCTGGCCCGGGTCCTGACCAACGACCCCGCCATGGGCGTCATCCGTCACGTCGACGCGGGCTACGACATCGCCGACCGTGTGGCCGCCGAGCGCGGGGTGCGGATCCCGATGCACGAGGGCCCGTGACCCCCCATCCGGTGAGCAGCAGCCTAGGTTGAGCACATGACCTTTGACGGCATGTGGTCGGCGATCGAGCCCATCGGACGCGAGGCGAGCACCGGGGGTTATCGGCGCTACGCCTGGACCCGGGTCGACGCGACCCTTCGCGAGTGGTTCGCCGCGGAGGCGACTTCGCGCGGGCTGGACCTGGTCACCGACCGCGCGGGCAACCAGTGGGCGTGGTGGGGTGATCCGGATGCCGCCGTCGCGACAGGTCGTTCCGGGGTGGTGATCGGCTCACATCTCGACTCGGTCCCGGACGGCGGGGCCTTTGATGGTCCGTTGGGGGTCGTCTCAGCTCTGGCTGTCATCGATGCCCTGAGGACAAAGGGTTTTGCACCTTCTTGCCCCATCGCTGTCGTGAACTTCATCGACGAGGAGGGCGCACGGTTCGGTATCGCCTGTGCCGGGTCCCGGTTGATCACAGGCAAGCTCGACGCCGACACGGCTCGAGGTCTGCGCGACGCGGACGGTGTCACGATGGCCGAGGCGATGACAGCAGCCGGCCACGACACCGAGCACGTCGGCCCTGACGAGGAGACGTTGCGTCGGATCGGGACGTTCGTCGAGCTGCACATCGAGCAGGGCCGCGGGCTGATCGACCTGGGTCGCCCCGTCGCCGTCGGTTCTGTGATTCGGCCCCACGGACGCTGGCGGCTCGACCTGGAGGGCGAGGCCAACCACGCCGGCACCACTCGGCTGGAGGACCGTCGGGACCCGATGCTCGCCCTGGCGACGACCGTGCTGGCGGCTCGCGAAGCCGCCACTGCACAGGGCTGCGTTGCCACGGTGGGCAAGGTTCGGGTCGAACCCAATGGTGTCAACGCGATTCCGTCACGGGTCACCGCGTGGCTGGACGCTCGAGGTCCTGGCGAGGCGGCCGTACGGTCGGTCGTGGAAGCCGTTGGGCGTCAGTCCGGCATCGCCGCAGTCGAGGAGTCGTGGACCCCCGAGACGGTCTTCGACGCGTCCTTGTCGCAGCGACTCTCGGAGCTGCTCGACGATGCGCCGATGCTGGGGACCGGGGCGGGTCACGACGCGGGAGTCCTTGCTACTGCAGGACTTTCGACAGCCATGCTGTTCGTGCGAAATCCCACCGGAATCTCGCACTCGCCGGTCGAGCTCGCCGACCGCGAGGACTGTCACCGGGGCGTCGAGGCCCTTACGCGGGTGACCGAGGAGCTGTCCCGATGAGCCAGTCGGCCGTTTCCTCCGGTGGGCAGCGGTGGTGGGCGGCATACGCCCTGCTCCCATCCGGCGTCGCTCGTGACGTGACGTTCGAGGTTGCTGGGGGGCGGTTCACCGAGGTCAGGCCGGAGTCCTCGCCCGGGGACGCGCAGGTCCTGCCCGGGGTCGTGCTGCCAGGGTTCGCCAACGCCCACAGTCACGCATTTCACCGCGCCCTACGCGGACGCACGCATGACGGCGGCGGCACCTTCTGGACCTGGCGTGAGCGGATGTATGCCGTTGCGGCGCAGCTGGATCCTGACTCCTACCTCGCGCTCGCCACCGCCACTTACGCCGAGATGGCCTTGGCCGGCATCACCACGGTCGGGGAGTTCCACTACCTCCACCATGCTCCCGGAGGCGCGTCCTATGACGATCCGAACGCCATGGGTGAGGCCCTGCGTCACGCGGCGGCCGACGCGGGGATCCGGCTGACCCTGCTGGACGCCTGCTACGTCGCCGGAGGGCTGGACGCCACCGGACACAGCTCACTGGACACAACGCAACTGCGTTTCGGTGATGGTGATGCCGCCGGGTGGGCAGAGCGCGTCGCCGGCCTCGCAGAGTCCGACGGTATGCGTATCGGGGCTGCCATCCACTCCGTGCGTGCGGTGCCCCGTGACCAGCTCGGGGTCGTCGTCCGGGCTGCGGCGGGTCGGCCGCTGCACGTCCACCTCTCCGAACAGCCTGCCGAGAACGAGGCCTGTCAAGGGTTCTACAACATGACGCCGACCGCGCTGTTGGACGTCGAGGGCGTCCTCGGTCCGCGGACCACCGTGGTCCATGCCACGCACCTGACCGACGCGGACATCGCGACGTTGGGCAGCGCGGGCACGACGGTTTGCTTCTGCCCGACAACCGAGCGGGATCTCGCCGACGGCATCGGGCCGGCCCGGTTGTTGCGTGACGCCGGCTCGCCGTTGTCCCTGGGGTCGGACCAGCACGCTGTCATCGACCTGTTCGAGGAGGCCCGAGCGTTGGAGATGCACGAGCGCCTGGACTCGTTGCAGCGTGGGCGGTTCCGGCAGGGCGAGCTGTTGTCGGCCGCCACCCGACACGACAGCCTCGGCTGGGACCACGCCGGTCGGCTTGAGGGGGGAGCCCGTGCCGACCTGGTTGCCGTCCGGCTCGACAGCCCCAGGACCGCTGGGAGCACTCCGGGCCAGATCCTCATGTCGGCCACCGCTGCTGACGTGGACACAGTGGTCGTGGACGGTAGGACTGTGGTGACCGGTGGCCAACATCTGCTTGGTGACGTCGGGTCGTTGCTGCAGAAGGCGATTCACCCCCTTTGGGAGAACTCATGACCTCGACCGTGTTCACCGGTATCGCCGAGCTGGTCACCAACGACGAGCATCTGGAGGGTGCCGACCATTCGGAGCACCTCGGCCGGCTGCGCAACGCCGCGGTCATCGTGCAGGACGGACTCATAGCCTGGGTCGGTCCCGCGTCACGGGCACCGGAGGCCGATGGTCGTCGGGATCTCGGCGGGCGGGCGGTCATCCCGGGTTTCGTCGACTCGCACTCGCACCTCGTCTTTGCCGGAGACCGTTCCGCGGAGTTCGCCGCGAGGATGACCGGCGTCAAGTACGACGGTGGCGGCATCGCCAACTCGGTCTGGGCCACCCGTGCCGCCAGCGAGGATGATCTGCGAGCCCTTGTAGGCGCACGGATCGAGGAGATGCGCGGCCAGGGCACGACCACCGTCGAGATCAAGAGCGGCTACGGCCTCAACGTTGAGGATGAAGCGCGCTCGTTGCGAATCGCCGCCGACTTCACCTCTGAGACAACGTTTCTCGGCGCACACGTGGTGCCGCCGGAGTATGTCGACCGGCGAGCAGAGTATGTCGATCTGGTCACCGGAGAGATGCTGTCGGCCTGTGCCCCCTACGCCCGCTGGATCGACGTGTTCTGCGAACCGCGCAGCGCCCACGCGTTCACCGAGGAAGAGGCGCGAGTCGTCTTGTCCGCGGGCCGGGATGCTGGTCTCGGCCTCAGGGTGCATGGCAACCAGCTGGGTCCAGGTCCCGGCGTGCGCCTCGCGGTCGAGATGGGCGCAGCGAGCGTCGACCACTGCACCTTCTTGTCCGAAGCGGACATCGAGGCGCTCGCCGCGGCGTCGGACACCACGGTGGCCACGCTGCTGCCCGGCGCCGAGTTCTCCACGCGTTCGCGTTACCCGGACGCACGGCGCCTGTTCGATGCCGGCGTGAGCATCGCGCTGGCCACCGACTGCAACCCCGGCACCTGTTATTCGTCGTCGATGCCGTTCGTCCTCGCCCTGGCGGTCCGCGAGATGGGCCTGACACCAGCGGAGGCGCTGCGAGCCGCGACGGTCGGGAGCGCCAAGTCGTTGCGGCGCAATGATATTGGCGTGGTCCGCACCGGGAACCGCGCGGATCTGGCGGTCCTGGACGCGCCGTCATACCTGCACCTGTCCTATCGTCCTGGAGTCCCGATCGCCAGCACGCTCGAGGAGCGTGGCCGCCATGGGTCATGACCTGTTGGGGATCGTTCGATTCGCGGATCTCCCCGTCATCCCCTGGCGCAACGGTGGCGGTGTCACGAGGGAGGTCGTCGCCTCCGGTGGGTCCGATCCGCAAGGCTTTGACTGGCGGATCAGCATCGCGGACGTCAGCCAACCGGGGCCGTTCTCGGCCTTCCCGGGTGTCGACCGCATGATCACCCTGGTCGAGGGCGAGCGGATGGAGCTGGTCATCGACGGCGTCGTACACGTCCTGGGTCTGCACGAGTCGCTCAGCTTCGACGGAGCGAGTCGGGCCTCGTGCAGCCTTCCGTCCGGACCCACTCGCGACCTCAACGTCATGACGCGACGCGACCGGCTTGCTGCCGCAGTCGCCGTCAGAGACCTCTCGGAGACTCGGCCGATCGCCGTCTCCGGAGCCCAGATCGTGGTGTTGCTGACCGGAACGGCTGTGGTCGCTGGAGCCGACGAGAGCCAGGCCCACCTGGAACCGCTGGATGCCGTCTGTCCCAGTGGGCCGCACGTGCGCCTGGTCACGGGATCGGGAAAGGTGGCGGTGGTTCGGCTTGAGGACCACCACCAGACGCGCGCCCAGTAGGCACGAGGCAGGCCCCCAAACCAGCCACGAGACCAGGTCCGACCAAGGCCGAAACCCCCACAGGAGAACGATGGCGACCACGGTCCATCTCACGATCGACTGCGCGGACCCGCAGGCGTTGGCGCAGTTCTGGATGACTGCGCTGCACTACGTCCCTGAGCCGCCGCCGAGCGGTCATGAGAGCTGGGACTCATGGCTGACCGCGATGGGCGTGCCACAGTCCGAATGGCTGCCCGCCTGGAGCTCGCCGGGGCGACG
>PKWT01000505.1 GCA_003132125.1 Micrococcales bacterium
CAGTCCATCGACACCGCGCACGCTGACATCGCGGGCCTTTCAGCGGTGCAGACGGAGTTCAGCACCAAGCTCGTCCCCGCCCTGAGTCAGCAGCTGCAGATGACACCGGAGCAGTTCAACGGTTTCGTCACCCAGAACTTCCCCAAGGTGGCAGCGGGAATGGCCGCCTTGCCCACCGCGATTCCCACGTTTGACGGCCTGATCAACACCCTGGACAAGCAGCGACCGCTGTTCGCGTCGGCCGACGCCATCCCCACCAAGAGCCTCCCGGCGACGACCGTCCCATGGGCGTTGCTCGGCGCGGGCGTCCTGGTGTTCTTGATCGGGCTGGCGGCCCTGCGCTCACCGAAGGCCGGCGGCGCGGCGGCGCTGGTGGTGGGCCTTCTGCTTCTGGTCGTGCCGATGGTTCTGTCGCTGCCCGGAAAAGCGGCTGACGCAGACCAGCTGAACGCAAACCTCAAGCCCATCTACACCCAGGCGCTTGTCGACAACGCAAAGGGTGGGCTCGCCACGATCGGTGCCATGGGTACGGAGATGGGGACCACGATGCTCCCTGCGCTGGCCACGCAACTGAAGATGACGCCGGAGCAGCTGCAGGCCTTCCTCGGCACCAACTTCCCAGCCACGGCGAAGGCCCTGCAGACGATGCCAGCGTCCCTGGAGCGCTTCAACGGGCTCGTCAAGGTCTTCGATAACAACCTCAGCAACTACGAAACCCTCAAGCCGGTGGGGCTGGCCCGGCTCATCCTGATCTTGATGGTTTCCGGCGGACTGGTCGCGGCGCTCGGCGTCGTGTCGGTCGTGACGGCCCGTCGGGAGTAACAGGAGCGCCCGGCGCGGCAGCCCAGAACGGCCGCGCCACGGCCTTGAGGCCCAAGTGGAAACCCCCGAACCTGAGGTTCGGGGGTTTTCCATGTCCTGGGACACGGCACCGGGACTATCCGGATCTCGCCGCTAGACCATCACGACGCGGTCGCGGCCGGCGTTCTTCGCCACGTGCAGCGCATTGTCGGCTGCGGCCATCGCTCCGTGGGCCGCCGTGGCGTGGCCCACACCCACCGAGACCGTGACCTTGAGCCCGCGGGCGACCTGCCACCACGGCGCTGTGCGCACGGCGTCATGCAGCCGTGCGGCGACACCCTCGGCCGCGACTTCTCCGCCGAAGACGAGGATGACGAACTCATCGCCGCCGTAGCGCACCGGTACGTCGTCGGCCCGGCAGTGGGTGCGCAGGATGACGGCGATTCGGCGCAGCACCTCGTCGCCAACCGCGTGCGAGTAGCGGTCGTTGACCTGTTTGAAGTCGTCGATGTCGACGAACACGACAGACTGCTCATCTCCGGCCCGGTCAACCGTGCTGGTCATCACGTGTCGGTTACCAAGGCCCGTGAGTGGGTCGAGCAGAGCGGCCTGGCCCATTCGTGCGCGAACTCTGGGCCCTCACATATTTCCTCCCCTGCATTCCGCGCGAGCCTCATACAGGCGTCCGCGCTGCCCGAATATTGCGGTCTCAAGGGTATGGACCGAGGATCCCACAGCGTCCCTCCTGCGCAACGTCCTCAATTGGCCGCATAGTGCGCTCCGTGCCGATGTGAACGCACGCGTTGCTAGTGGAAGCGCCCCCAGCAACTCGATATCTGCGACATGGCTCAGCCCAACCCGGCGGTCAGAGGAGTGCCTGCAAGACGGGGGTGATGCGCCGCCGGTACTCGTCGGAGTCACGGAGGAGCTCAGCGGTGAGGAGGACGTGGTGAGGGTCGAGCTGCCAGAGCTCCTTTCCTGCGACGGGGATCTCGGTGATCCATAGCTGGAATGGCCGAGCCCGCCGGCCAAGGTTTCGTTCCAGGTCAGCTACGAGCCTCGTCTCGACGAGGCCTCGACCGCTTCGCCCCCGATGGAACGGCCTTGGGTCCGGGGTTCCGATCATTAGCTCGACGTACTCGCGCTTGCGGTCTTGGCTCCATGCCACAGCGTCGTAGAAATGCCTGGCGACGACCTCCTGCAACGCAGGCACCGACTGTAACGACTCAAAGTCGGGTGGGGTCCACCACAACGCGAGCTGCTCCAGGCTCTGCCCATCCATGTCCCAGTCAAACAAGATGGCGCGGTCCCACCACAGATCCCATTGGCGAGAAGCGGCTTCGGACCCTTCGCCGTTGACGCGAGGCGTCGCCGGTACGGCATGCGGGAGCCAGACATGCCTGGATTTCAGCCCCGCGACATCGCGGACGAATAGTCCGATCACCAGAGGTTGAGGCTCGTCGATTCCGATACGCCAGCTCGTTCGACCTGCTTCTCGCACTTCAGCCACCTCAGTTACGAAGTTCCGCAGTCTGCAACAGTCTGCACGTGCGCCGGGCGATGGCGGCTCAGAAACGCACTCTTCCGCGATCCGCGCGGGTGGACGACATGCGTCATTCCGCGAAAGGGGTAGAAGGCGCTGTTTGTGTTTGTCCGCTCATCGGCGATGGGCGTGTGTCCTTGTTCGGTGAGGGATCCTTGATGCGGGACACCCGGAGGCTCAGGCACCCCGCGTCATCTGAACGCACTCAGATAGCCGCTGGCCGCGCAGAGTGCCGGACTGCCCCGTGTTGACGGTCCGTGAATAAGTAACCCCGTCAAGA
>PKWT01000436.1 GCA_003132125.1 Micrococcales bacterium
TACTCAAGTTCCCCAGATAAGACGTCGGCATAATGTCGTCGGCCGGGCTGACCGTCGCATCCGCGTCGAATGCAGGTTCCGATACGCCAGCTCGTTCGACCCGCCTCTCGCACTTCAGGCACCGCAGCCTCGAATTGCCTCCTGCCCCGATGACGAGAACAGGCCCGTCGAGTGGCGGCACTGAGTGAGTCGAACTGGTCACACCCAGAAGCCAACCGCCGCACCCGGGTCCGCATCATCGTCAAGTGCTGCCAACATCTGTCCTGGCGATGGACAAGTCCCTGCCAACTCGATACGTACTGGCTCGGGAGTGTCGAGCGGCTGCACATCGGCGCCCGAGTGGGTGTGCTACCCACGCGTTCTAGCTTCGCCGACCACCTGGCGACACACCGACGGGGGAGCTTGGGGAGTGGGCCGCTACGAGATCACGCCGCTGTCCTCAGCCTCTGCTTCACTGGAGACATGTCCAGCGAAGACCCAGTGGAGGGTGGCAAATGCCCAGGCAACAGCTAGATCGTGCGGAAGACCCAGCGCCGTCAACGGTGCGAACGCCGGTATGCCCCGTCCCCCCGCTACTGTCGACAACGTGTCAGTAGGAGAAGGCCTGGACCATTGGTCCGGGGCTTCTGCTGTTCCAGGTCGCTGACCTGCAGGTTCGCACTCAAGTTGCACCTTCGGCTGGATGCCGTTGGCCTCATCCGGTCTTGGTCGGCGTGTCGTTCATCCCGGCCGCAAAGTCGTCGCCATGCTTGATCGAGATGACAACAACCACTTCCCCAAGGACCCACCATCCGAGTACGGCAAAGGGGCTGCTGGGTGGCGTCGACATGTCCAGCGCGCTTCCTTGGGTGGGATTCCGGCGGCCAATGCCGAGTCCTCGAGTTTACCGGCGCTCACGCCGGTTGCGCACTGTGATGACGACTCCGACGACTGCTCCACCGATGACCAAAAGCCAGCACATGCCCAGGGCGGTGGTCGTCGAGCCCTGCCAGGCCGCTCCACAGGACAGCAGTACATCGGCGGCCGCAACGATCCATGCTGTCCGACCCCACTGACGGTCTCGTCGACCGGCTCCAGCTCGCCACAGCAACACCAAACCGGCCACGAAGAGAGACACGATCAGCGGGCTCAGACATCGTTGACATCACCAGATCCTGTCAGCCGCGATGGACCGGGCTGACCGATGAGCACCACGCCCTTGACGTGCTCGCGGTTGGGCACTGGAAGGTTGGCTGGCCGCTGGCTCGTGTCACCGCGATGAGGATGGACAAGGATGTGGCCAGCACGAGAAGGAGCATTACTAGCTGAAGGACCTTGGACCAGCTGCCCAGAGTTGACATGAGCAGGATTCGGATTTCACGGGCTAGGCCGGTGCCCCCAACGCATCTCGCAGAGCATTCTGACGCTGAGAATGCTCTGCGAGATGCGTTCTGTCAGAGGTAGCGCCTACCGTCACCGGTGAGATGTCATCGCTGGATAGGAGCTGGAGCAAGGCCGCCGTCAGGTGTCCGAGGCACGAGCATGCCGGGTCCCGGGTTCGCTTCGACGGCCATTACGGCGTGCCCGGGCATCGTCGACAGTTGTACAAGTGCATTCCGGTCGACGGAGAGCGTCCGCATCGCTTCTCGGAGAACCTTCCGAGGGAGGAGTCCTGGGCCGAGGCTTGCGAGGCTTGCGAGCGCGACGTCGGCTTCCACGAAGGTCCGCACGCGGCGCGGTGCTACCAGTTCGTCGCGCGCGGGATCGCTGGGGCGCTGGGCATGGTCGGCGCCGGTGCCACGTACCGCGACGCGGCGCTGGTGGCCCGGGAGCGCGCCCGACGGCTACGGGCCGACCCGGACAGCGGCGAGCCTCGGTTCACCCGGCACGGGTCGCTGGTGATGGACTGGGTTGAGGTGTTCGCCCCGGTCGTCTTCGAGCCCTACCGGCCGCGCCGGTGGCCGACCGGCGGCTCGCTGCTGCTCGACGATCTGCCGTTTCGGGTGCGCGATCCGCGGACCGGTCGCCACCGGGTCGCATTCCGGATCTTCGCCGCGATGGGATATGAGGCCGGGCGCCCGAAACTGTGGCGCCTGGAGGCGTTCCCGAGTAAGTCGGAGGCCGACTGGACAGCGTTCCTCGCCGCCCTCGATGGCGCCCCGACCCGGGTCGTGAGTGACAACGATCACGGCCTCACCAACGCGGTGCGCGCTCGCTTCCCGCAGGCCGAGCTGTACCTGTGTGAGTGGCATCTGCGGCATGCGCTGGAGCGGCTGATGGGAAAGCTCGCCGCCGAGGCCAAGTACCGGGACGTGATCGACGAGCTGGCACCGCAGGTGGAGGCGGCCTTCGCCGGGGCCAGGAGTTGGGCGCCGTTCGTGGAACGCGCGCACGCCGCCGACATCCCGCGGCTCAGCGAATGGCTGAACACCACCGGGCGGATCGTCGAAGACCAGTTCGGCCGGCGCGGACCGCGCGCTACCCGGCGTGCGGACACACCGCTGAGCACCGCGCCGCTGGACGGGCTCATCAACCCGATCCGAGCCGCCATCCAGCCGCGCGCGTACGGACTGAGAAACCGGGAGCGCACCAACCGGCTGTTGATGCTCATGCAGCTACACGCCAACCGCCAGGACGACCAGCACGCCTACGTGAGGTACATCCGAGACTGCCTCGAGGCCAACCACGGTCGCCCCAGCATCGGCCGCCGCGTGATCATCGATACCGGCCGGGCCGGATCGCTCCACTGACCGGGCACCCAGAAGGCAACGCATCTCGCAGAGCATTCTCAGCGTCAGAATGCTCTGCGAGATGCGTTGGGGGGGACGTCCTACCATTTTCGGTTACTCGATGTGAGGATCGGCTTAGGCAGTTGTCACCCATGTGTGTTGTAACTCGAGGGGATGGCCATGTCCGACAAGTCGGTTCTGTACGAGCTTCGTGACGGGGTCGCGTACATCACGTTGAATCGGCCTGAGGCGTCCAACGCGATCGACCTGGGTTGCGCCCGCCTGTTTGGGGACGTCGTTTCCCGAGTTTCCAACGATGGGCCCCGTGCCGTCCTGATTGACGGCAGGGGCAAACGGTTCTGTGCCGGCGGGGACGTCTCGTCGATGCTTACCGCCCCTGACCGTGCGTCGTATGTCCACGAGCTGGCCAGCACGTTCGAGGCGGGGCTGCGCAGGTTGTCGGAGCTGCCTGTTCCGGTCGTGGCTGCTGTCCACGGTGCCGTCGCAGGTGCGGGGTTGGCTGTCGTGCTCAACTGCGACGTAGTGATCGCCGCCCGGTCCACCAAGTTCTTGATGGCGTACTCCGCAGTGGGCTTGACCCCAGATTGCGGGGTCTCCTATCTGTTGCCCCGGGTGGTTGGGCAGCAGCGAGCTCTCGAGTTGGCGCTGACCGGGCGGACACTGAGCGCCGATGAGGCAGTGGCGTGGGGTCTGATCGCGGACGTGGTTGAGGATAAGGACGTTCTTCGACGGGCTTGCGAGGTCGTCACCCAGGTCGCGCACGCTGCCACGTCGGCACTGGGCGAGGCCAAGCGACTCATTCGGTCGTCGTGGGAGTCGACCCGGTCCGACAGCGCGCTAGACGAGACCGCGACCATCGCGCGGGCCGTGGGGACGGACGAGGCCGCCTCGCTGATCGCGAGGTTCGCGCAGCGATCTTGAGGGCGAGGCGTTGACCGTCCGGCGACGTGTGAATCACCGTTGGCACGCTTCTCCTCAATCTTGGTGACGCGCGGTGGAGAAGCGGGCGTCGGCGATTGGATCCGCCGCATGGCTGAGGCGGTACTGGGGCATCACCGTTATCCAGCGGTGAACCACCCCAGAGTCGCCCCTGAGTTGAAAGTCGCATTAGA
>PKWT01000242.1 GCA_003132125.1 Micrococcales bacterium
AGGGCCTGGCTGCCGGTCAGGAACCAGACATCGAGACTGGCCGGATCCATCACTATTCACCTCCGACTGAGGGCAACCCACCTCTGGACTGGGGCAGGGTGCGTCCACGGGCTCCAGCGCTACCGCTCGAACCGGCTTAGAAGTACCGCGTGGATGGAGACGGCGAGGAGGATGATCCCTCCGTAGATCACCTGGATCCAGTACGCCTCGACCCCCATC
Source organism: Micrococcales bacterium (assembly GCA_003132125.1). Classification (GTDB taxonomy): domain Bacteria; phylum Actinomycetota; class Actinomycetes; order Actinomycetales; family Dermatophilaceae; genus UBA4719. Next base: position 220 of record PKWT01000242.1, read on the forward strand.
GCCACGATGGCCGCCTGGATCCCGCCGATCATGAACGCCCCAATGAACGTCCCCCAGACCGTCCCGCGCCCTCCGAAGACCGACGTGCCACCGACGAAGACGGCCGCCAGGGCGGGCAGCAGGTAGGCGTTCCCGATCTGCGGATAGAAGTTCGATACCTGCAGGCTCTGCATCACGCTGGCGAGCGCCGAGGCCATGCCGACGAACACGAACAGCCAGATCCGGGTGCGGCTGATCGGGATGCCCATGAGCTCGGCCGCCGGGCGGTTGTCCCCGATGACGTGGCCGTTATGCCCCAGCCGGTGGCGGTAGAGGAGCAGCCAGGTCCCGACGGCGACGAGGACGAGCCAGACGAACTGCATCGGGATGCCGAGAAACCGACCGTCGAGGAGCTGGTATGCCGCCGAGTCCTGCGCCTCCACGAGCGCGTAGCTCTTGCCGCTGACGAGGGCCAGCGTGAGCCCACGGTAGAGGTACTGCGTGCCGATGGTGACGACGAGCGCCGGGATGCCGAGGCCGGTCACGATCACGCCGTTGACGAGCCCGGCCAACGCACCGATGAGGACGGCCGCGAGAACGGCGAGCCCGACGTTGCCGTTGGTCTTCTCGACCGCGACGAAGCCGACCATGGCGAGGCCGTAGATCGACACGAACGACAGGTCGATGTCACCGCTGACGATGACCATCGTGAGCAGGAGGGCCGGCAGCGCGAAGTACGGCGTGGTCTGCGCGAAAGAGACGTAGATCGGGCTGTCGAGGAACGTCGTCGGCGCCAACGAGATGAAGGCCACCCACATCAGGACGAACGCGAAGGTGATGCCGATCTGCGACGCCCATCTCGCACCGAAGGTCCGGGCGGTCCACCGCCGCCCGAAGGCGGTCGACGACTCGGCGTTCTTGACGGCCTCGGTCATGACGTCTCACCGGTTCCCTCAGTCGCGCTCACGGCATTCGTGGCGCGACCGCGCTCGGGCTCGACGAAGCTCCCCGACGCCGCCACCTCGCGCATGATCCCGGTGACCTCCTCGAGGGTGTAGCGAGAGGTGGGGAAGTCGGCGGCGATCCGGCCACGGTCGAGAACGACGATGCGGTCGGCCACGGCGTAGACGTGGAAGATGTTGTGGTCGATGAAGATGGCCGACTTCCTGGCCGCTTTGATGCCTTCGACGAAGCCAAGCAGCTTGTCGGTCTCCTTCAGCGACAAGCCCATGGACGGCTCGTCGAGGATGATGATGTCGGCCTCGAAGTGCAACGCCCGGACGATGGCCAGGCCTTGACGCTCCCCGCCGGACAGCCCGGTGACGTGAGTATCCGGGGTGAGGACCGCGGAGGTGAACCCCATGGACTCGCCCATGAGGTCCGCGGTGACTTTGCGCATCGCGCGGACGTCGAGGAACCCGAGCCAGCGGGTGCGGGGACGGCCCATGAAGATATTGCGCCATAGGGAGAGCTGTTCGGCGAGCGCCCGCTCCTGGTAGACCGTCTCGACACCGAGCGCGCGGGCTCGGTCGACGGTGAGCCCCCGCACCTCCTCGCCGTTGAACAGGATCTGCCCGCTGTCCGGCTGGTGCACGCCCGTGACGATCTTGATGAGGGTGGACTTGCCGGCCCCGTTGTCGCCGAGGAGGCCGAGCACCTCGCCAGCTCGCAACGTCAAACTGACGTCCCGCAGGACCTGGACGCCACCGAACGACTTGTCGATGTGGCGCAACTCCACCGACACGCGTCCGCGGCCAGTCGCCTCGGCCGGCTCCATGGCCCTCAGTGTGGCACTCGGCGCGGCCGGCCGGGGCTGGCGAACGGCCTGTTCGCCAGCCCCGGCGCCTCGAGTGGCGCTATCGTCTTGCATCGGTTCGCCTACCGAATCTGCTTCTCCACCAGCGGGGCGATCGTGTCGATGTTCGACTTGTCGACGAAGCCACCGCCCGTGTTGACGAACAGCCCGCTGAAGCCGTACTGGTGCGACAGGCAGAGCTGCTCGACACCGAGGAAGCCCTGCAGGTACTGCTGCTGGTCGATGACCAGGTTGACGTACCCGTCCTGGACTCCCTTGACCGTCGCAGGCGACAGGTCGAAGCCAGCCGTGTAGACGGCACCCGGCTTGAGGTTCGCGGCCTTCATGTACGTCGGGATCGTCGAGGTGAGGTTCCCGTGGTCGATGAACATGGCCTTCACGTTCGGGTGCGAGGACATGAACCCGGTGAAGGTCGAGACGCCCGCTGCCGGGTCGGCGTTGGTGGCGTCGTCGATCTCGAGGTAGTTGACCTTCATCCCGGCGGCGTTGAGCGCGTCGATGATGCCTTGCGTCCGCTCACCGCGACCCGGCTGGGCCTTCAGACCCCAGACGAAGGTCTCGTCGCCCGCCTTCAGCGCGTCGCGCTTGATGGCTTCGTTGGCCAGCGCGGCTCCGGCGTCGTGAAGCACGGCGCCCACGTAGCCCATGCCCTGGGAGGCGTACGTCGCCTCGGCCTTGGACAGCTCGGTGTTCATGACGGTGACGAGGATGCCCTGCTTCTCGGCGTCCGCGATCAGCGGATCGAACGCGCTGTCACCGGGGTGGCCCATGATGGCGATGCCATCGGGCTTGGTCGCGACCGCCTGCTGGAACTGGGTCACCATCTTCAGCGGGTCCCACTCCGACCAGACGTACGTGACGTTCGGGCCGAAGGCATCTTGTGCTGCCTTCGCCCCGTTGTAGACGACGGTCTCGAAGCCGCCGCCTTCGGCACCGCCCGGGAAGAAGATGATCTTCATTCCCTTGCAGAACTGGCCCGCGCTCGCGCCGCTCCCACCGGAGGAGGCGCTCGCGCCTCCTTGGTTGCTGCTGCTGCTGCAAGCACCAATCGCGAGCGACATGGCCGATAGCACCACGCCGAACCTCAGTAACGGCGATAAGCGCTGCGGCCGGTCATTCCATGTCATCGCGCAACCTCCTTCGGTCGCGAAGATCCGTTGGGTTTCCAGATTCCGACAAGCCTCCTGACCAGCGCAGCTCCCTTCTTCCCATTCCGCCACGGCGAATGGTCACGCTCGCTTGCATTCGACCGTATGCAAACGTATACTCTCTGTCCATTTGAGTCTGCGCAAACGTTTGCTGTCAAGGAACTGGCCCCCGGGGCGTGATGAGGGAGACACGCGTATGCCGCGAGCGCCCGGTGCGCCAGAGATGGGAGGTGGCCCATGACGCTCGACGACCTTCGCGAACAGGTGGTCGCGGCGAACCGTGGTCTCGTCGAGGCCGGCCTGGTCACGCTGTCCTTCGGCAACGCGAGCGGGGTTGACCGCGAGCGGGATGTCATGGTGATCAAGCCGAGCGGCATACCCTGCGACCGGCTGGGCCCCGTTGGTGCCACGGACCACACCGGCGTCCGTGGCGTGATGCGCGTCGGCTTCGGGTTCCCCGACCCGCTGTCCGTCATCAAGATCACCCACCCCTGACCCTCACGGGTCTGAGGTTCGGGGTACCCGGAGGCGACCTCGCCAGTCACGACGTCGACGGCAGCAGGTGGGGAGAAGTCCCCACCTGAGACGTCGACGGCAGGTATCAAGTCCTTGACACCTGCGTCCTGGCGGACCTGCTCATGGCTCACCCCGACGACCGGGGCGGTCAGGCTCAGCGCTTCACGGCCTCCCGTCGGACTTTCAGTAGCGTGCAGCATCGACGGGCGTAGGTCTGCTGTGTGCTCATGGGTGCTACCGGCTAGGTGCCGAGGTCTCTACACCGTCGGTCACGGTCGTCAGCGGCGAGCGCTGCGAGACGCCTTGTCCGTACACGTACTGGTACCGCTGATAGAGCGAGTCGATCTGATGCTGGTCGATGGGCAGCACGTCGCCGAGTTGGCGCGCGATATGGACCGCCTTGGCAACTTCCTCGACCATCACGGCAGCCTTGACCGCGTCTCGGGCGTCCCTGCCAATGGTGAAGGGACCGTGGTTCTTCATGAGCACGGCACGACTGCGGCCACCCCCCAGCGTGGAGACGATGCCGTGACCGATGGAGTCGTCACCGATGAGCGCGAACGGACCGATCGGGATATCGCCTCCGAACTCGTCCGCCATCATGGTGAGGACGCACGGGATGGGCTCCCCCCGTACCGCCCAGGCCGTGGCGTACGTCGAGTGTG
>PKWT01000047.1 GCA_003132125.1 Micrococcales bacterium
GGGTCCTTGCTGGGGATGAAGGCGGCCATGCCACCTATGGCGTGGGCGCCGTGCTTGTGGCAGGACCGCACGAGCAGCTCGGAGTAGCTGCGCATGAAGGGCACCGCCATCGTGACCTGGGCGCGGTCCGGCAGCATGAAGTCGCGTCCGCGGGTCCGGAACTTCTTGATGACGCTGAAGATGTAGTCCCAGCGCCCGGCGTTGAGCCCCGAGGAGTGCTCGCGCAGCTCGTAGAGAATCTCCTCCATCTCGAACGCGGCCGGATAGGTCTCGATGAGGACCGTGGCGCGAATGGTGCCCACCGGGATGCCGAGGAGCTCCTGGGCGCGGGTGAACACGTCGTTCCAGAGCCGAGCCTCGAGGTGGCTCTCCAGCTTGGGGAGATAGAAGTACGGGCCCTTGCCTGCGTCGATCTGGCGTTGGGCGCAGTGGAAGAGATAGAGACCGAAGTCGACCAGGCCGCCCGACATCGGGCGCCCGTCCACGACGATGTGCTTCTCGGGCAGATGCCAGCCGCGCGGCCGGACGACGATCGTGGCCAGGTCCTCTCCGAGCGCATACGACTTGCCCTCGGGCGAGGTGAAGTCGATGGTGCGGTCGAGGGCGTCGCGCAGGTTGAGCTGGCCTTCGATGACGTTGGCCCACGCGGGGGTCGACGCGTCCTCCATGTCGGCCAACCAGACCTTGGCCCCGGAGTTGAGGGCGTTGATCGTCATCTTGCGGTCGGTGGGGCCAGTGATCTCGACGCGACGATCGACCAGGCCGGGCGCCGCTGGAGCGACCTGCCAGTCCCCGTCGCGGATCTTCTGTGTCTCGGGCAGGAAGTCGAGCGTGCCTCCGGCTGCCAGTTTTTCGTAACGATCCGAACGGGCTTGGAGCAGCGTCAGCCTGCGATCGTCAAAACTCCGGTGGAGATCGGCGAGGAAGGCCAGCGCCGGCGCGGTGAGCACTTCGTCATACCGCTCGCCGGTGTTGCCCGTGATCTGCACGCCTTCTGGGGTCGTCATCAAATGCTCCTCGCGTCTGTGCTTCTGGCGAGCGAATTCCACGATGCGGAATCCACTTATCTCTGGTCAGAAGAGTAGACAGACTTGATGGCGAGGTCAATGGTTCACGGCGAAGCCTTCTTTGGCTGGGGATGACCTGTTGCAAGGTCGTCCGAGAGCCGTCGGGCTGCCTCGGTCAGCTGCGGGACAGCACGGGCCACCAGGTCGTCAGTCATGCGAGTGGCAGGCCCCGAGACCGACAGAGCGATACGTGAGGGAGCCCGGGGCACCGCAACGGCGACACAGCGCACTCCCAGCTCCTGCTCTCCCTCGTCCATGGCATACCCCCGTTCCAGCACCTGCTCCAGCTGCGCGGCCAACACCTCCGGCTCGGTGACGGTGTGCTCGGTGAGACCCGGCATGCCGGTGCGGCTCAGCAGCGCCTGGACGTCCGCCGGGTCCATCAGGGCCAGGAGCACCTTGCCGACGGCGGTGCAGTGCGGCGAGACCCGTCGTCCGACCTCGGTGAACGTTCGCATGGACTGCCGGGACTGGACCTGCCCGAGGTACACGATCTGGTCCCCATCCAGCATGGCCAGGTTCGCCGACTCGCCGAGGCTCTCGACCAGGTCTGCCAGGTAGGGCCGCGCCCAGGTGCCGAGCATGTGTGCCGAGGACTCTCCGAGCCAGATCAGCTTGGAGCCGAGCGCGTACTGGCGGGAGGGCTCCTGACGCAGGTAGCCGAGGTCAACCAGCGTGCGCACGAAGCGGTGGGTGGTGGCTAACGGCAGGTGCACCCGGGTCGCGAGCTGGGAGAGCCCCAGCGTCCCGCCGGCATTCGCCATCGTCTCGAGGATGCCGAAGGCCCGTTCCAGCGACTGCACGCCCCCGGCGCGCTGTGGAGCCTTCTCGTGACCACCGGCGTCGGACATCAGCGGGTCCCTTCAGTTCACACAGGAGATTGCGCTACCTTCCAACTCGCAGAAGGAAATATCCACAATACAGAAATAGGGTGTGTGTGGAGCCATCAATGCAGGGATCCATCGGCCACGATCACAGCCAATCGACGATCACAACACGAAGGGTGACGGCATGCTGACTCTGGAAGAGGCCATGCGCCTGTGCACGGCAGCGCGGGACGCGGCANNGCGTTCGCACGCATGGATGGGGCTCCCTGGGTGAGCGCCGAGGTCGCGCTCGGCAAGGCGTGGACCTCGGCGGCGTATGGCGTGCCCAGCGCCGCGCAGAAGGAGAAGATGTCGCCGATGCCAAACTTCGCGACTGCCCTCACCGCGATGACTCACGGCCGCTTCACCCCGCAGACGGGCGCAGTTCCTATCTACCGTGGTGGCGCGCTCCTGGGCGCACTCGGCGCCAGCGGAGGCACCGGCGAGCAGGACCAGGACATGTGCGCCAGGGCTGTCTCCGCCACCGGGTTCAGCACCAGCAGCCAGCAACCAGCTGCCAGCTGACCGGCTGCACCCCTCACGCGGCGCTCAGCGGCGGCGCTGGCAACGACCGCACCAGAACAGGTTTCGCCCCGNNCCCGGTGACCGCTTCTGTATGCACGGCCGCCGAACCGTCCGCAACCTCGGCCAGGGCATCGGCCACCTGATCGTCCATGGTGAGGATCTGGCCGAACGCGACACCGAGCGGCATCAGCCTGGTCAGGTCGTCCCAGATGGCCTGCCAGGTGGCCGGCCGGATCTCCCGACCGGGGCGGAACGGGTCGACGCGATGCCGGAACAGCACCTCGCACCGATAGACGTTGCCCACCCCGGCCAGCACAGCTTGGTCCATCAGCAGCTCGGCAA
>PKWT01000386.1 GCA_003132125.1 Micrococcales bacterium
CTGGGCCGACCACAACCTCAGGGCCTGGCGGGTTGACACCTTCAAACTCTCCAACGACGGACGCCAGCCGCTACATGGGTTGAACGCTGCCCTTCCGTGGTGAGAAAAGCCTGGCAGCACGACCGGGGCGCGAGTGAGAACTGGCACGTTGGTGCACGGACCGTCCGCGCGGTGCTTAACGACCGCTATGCGGTGTCTGGCCGCCGCTGCGTAGCACCAACTATGTGGTGTTCAGCGCGGAGTCTGGTGCGAGCCGACTGAGGCTCCAGGTCGCAACTCTGCATGGCCTTGTCCAGTCAGGTGGTCACAGGCTGACTCGGTCACGACCAGGACGACCTGCTGTTCCCCTCTCGTGAGACCGCCGACGAAACCCACCAAGTCGCTCTCGCGGCCTGAACCACCCAACTCGCGAGTCAACAAACCCGGGCACTTCCGACCGTTTGAGGCTTCGCAATGATAACTATCGCAAGTGGTTCGATGATATTCCGCGTGATGATCAGTTCGAGCTGTTGGTGGGCTCCGTGGTGATGAAGAAACGGAGGAGCAATCGGGCGACGCGTTCTGGTTGGCCGCCGTTGTCCGCGGCCATGTGTCCGACGTGAGGGATCACTATGCGCTGGACGTTCGGCATCGCGGTATCGAGCGAGTCCAAGGCCACCTGGAGCGGGTGCGGGCTTCGGCTCCCGCCGAGTAGCAGCACGTTTGTCTTCAGCGCTCGGTAGCTGTTCAGTTTGTCGGCCGCGTCGATGACGACTTGGGCGTCGTAGCGCATCGTCGGGATGAGAGCCGCGAGCGAGACATCATCGTGCTGCGTCTGTTTCGCCTCAGCAGGGATCGCCAATCTCATGAGCATGGTGCCGAGGAAACGAGGCAACCTACTGAACACCGGTGAGACGCGGACGCCCTTGGATACGGTCACCATCGCGGCTGGGAGGTTACCTGTGGCGATCTCCCTGTCGTACCGGGGAAGCCAGGCGGCGGGGTTCGATCCGTCGATCGATAGCGGTGGTTCGTAGATCGCGAGTCTGCGGATGTCCGATAGTTGCAGGGCCGCTTCGAGCGCGACGATCGCCCCTGAGCTCAAGCCGAAGACATCGTGCGCGCCGGTCTGGTCAAGGAGCGCAGCGACGTCCTCAACCTCCTTTTCAAGCCCGTAGTCCTTGCCGAACGGAGCACTTGAACCACGGCCTCGCCGGTCTGGGATAAATACCGTCACGTCATCCGAGAGTGCGGCCGCCAGCTGCATGAGGCTGTGTGCCGCCATCATGCCACCGTGGATCAGGACCACGCCCGGTCCCTGTCCGAGTTGTCGGTAGCCGATCGTGGTGCCATCTTTCGACTTGACGCTCTTCGACTCATAGCTCTTCGATTCGGGCGGGATCATCGCGTGCCCTTCGCGTCGCGCCCCGCCGCCGTTCCACCCGCAGCGATCATTTTCTGCACTGCCTGTCGAGTAACGCCCATCTCGCGCGCGATATCAGCCTGCGAGAAGCCATCTCCGTGCAATTGATCGATGATCTCGCGGCGTTCAACGGAGAGACGCCGAGCGAGGCGAGCATGTTCGATCGCTTGAGCGCGAACTTCGTTCAGGCGGTCGAAGACTTGTCGCTGCGCTTCCGTGATTTCCTGCACCTGAGCAGTGTGACAACCCCCGGTTGTCAATGTCAACCAGGGGTTGTCAATCTGGTCACATGGCCAGATGGGTTGAAGTTGCTGCGCCGGATCGGAGCACCGCGCGCTTGCCGATTTGATGCTTGCGCGTCAACGGATGCCCGTCATGGTCGCCACCTTCGCGAGCCGTCGATATGCAGTGTCCCCAGCAGACCAGCCGGCACCGGGACGGTCACCGACCTGGTCGTTGCCCGCCTCGCAGGCCCGCACAGAGCTGAGTCAACCTAGGTCGTGGCCAAGGTCAAGGTGTCGACGCTGGCTTGCCTGTCCGCCACCTCCGACACGCGGGCGGGGATGCGCATCGCGGTAATGCGACGTCCGGCGCACCACGTGTCGAAGGCCGCGGCTGTGAGGGGGCGCGACAGGTGGTAGCCCTGAGCGACGTGGCAACCGATGCCAGCCAGGGCCTTCAGGATCTGCTCGGTCTCGACGCCCTCGGCGACGAGCGTGAAACCGAGGTTGCGGCCGAGGTCGACAACGCTTCGGACGATCAACGCGTTGCTGGGGTCCTCGGTCATCGTCATGACGAAGGACCGGTCGATCTTGAGCTCGCTGACCGGCAGGTTCTTGAGCTGGCCGAGGCTGGTGTATCCGGCCCCGAAGTCGTCGATGGAGATTCCTATTCCGAGAGTGGAAAGCTGCTCCAGCAACTGCTGTGCCCGCGCCGGATCGGTCATGATCGCTGACTCGGTCACTTCGAGGTTGAGCAGCTCCGGGCCGACACCGCGTGCGCTGAGGAGCGCCGCGACCTGTCGGGGCAGGCCCTCGTCGAGAAGGTTCCGGGCGGACAGGTTCACCGAGACGGTCAGCGGGCGGCCGGCGTCGGACCAGGTGCGAGCCTGCGCAAGGGCGAGGTCCAGGACGTGGCGGGTGAGCGGGCCGATCAATCCCGTGTGTTCGATGAGCGGAATGAACTCGTCGGGAAAGACCAGACCGCGCTCAGGGTGCTGCCAGCGCACGAGAGCCTCGGCGCCAACGACATCGCCAGTGCTGATGCTGACCTTGGGCTGGTAGTGCAGGATGAGCTCGCCCCGGTCCAGCGCCCGGCGCATGTCCCCGAACAGCGCGAGGCTGTTCGGAGAGTGCCTGTCCACAGCTGGGTCGTAGACGGATATCCCTAGATTCTGGGTCTTCGCCATATACATGGCGATGTCGGCGCGCTGCAACAGGATGGCCTCATCCTGACCATGTTCACCGGACAGCACGACCCCGATACTGACCTCCACGTCCAGGTCGATGCCTTCGACTCGAAACGGCGTCTCCAACGCAGCCCTCAGCTTGACCGCGACGGCGGTAGCGGCGGCGGCGCTGCAAATGTCGGGCAGCAGGACCACGAACTCGTCCCCGGCCAGGCGGGCGACGGTGTCCACGTCGCGCACCACGCTGGCCAGACGCGGCCCGACCTGGGTCAGCAACTCGTCCCCGTGGTGATGGCCGAATGTGTCATTGATCTGCTTGAATCGATCCAAATCCAAGAGCAGCAGCCCTGTGCTGGTCCCCAGCCGGGTGTCCGCGCGCAGCGCCTGCCCGAGCCGGTCGGATAGCAGCGTGCGGTTCGGCAGCCCGGTCAGAGCATCGTGCAGCGAGTCGTGCACGGCACTGGCCCGTTCGACATCCAGCAACCGGCGGTGTCCACGGGAAATCGATATGAGCAGGGCCGCGAGCACCAGGCCAGCCAGAAACACCACAGGGGTCAGCAGGCGGTTGAGAGTCTCCAACCGCTGTAGATACGCGAGCACGTCCATCGCGATTTGATTCTTGTCGTCTGCCGCCCCGTCCACAGCCTTCTGAATGTCGTTGAACAATGGGTCGACCTGATCACCGTCGATCCTCAGCACGGCGGACGTGTCGCCGCTGTCGACCGCCGCGAACATCTGATCGGTCGCTCCCAGGTAGTCGCGGTGCTGAGCCAGGACGCGGTCCACGAATGCTCGGTCACCCGCGTCCCCTTGTCGCCGGACCCGGCCCAGTGCTGAGACGAGGTCGGCGGCGGCCGAGTTGTAACGAGTGCGAATCTGGGGGCCTGGCTCGAGGCGGTACTTGCGTTCCAGCGACTCCTCGGCAGCCGCCGCGCTGGCGGCTTGCGCAAAATAACCGGCCAGGTCGTTGGCCGCCACTGCCCGACTCGCCGCGATGCTGGTCGCCTGTGACGACCACACGGCGAACACGCTGACAGCGAGCAGAACAAGCACCAGCGCGCCGCTCGCAACCCGGCTGCGCCAGGCCACGCTGTCGTCGGACTCCTCCCGACGCAACCCGGCAACGCCCTCGCCCCACGCTCGGTCAAGAACTAGGGGTGCATCGAGATCGGCCGGCGGCTTGGCCATAGTCCTAGTCCTCTCGTCGCCCGCTCCGGTATCTACGTGTCTGATCAAGCTTGTCGACGCAAGTTATCGCAGGTCAGTGGTCTCACATCATGTCGGCTCGCGCCGGCCCCCGCCCGCTGATCCCGAATACTTGTCACCGCGCTCGCGGCGCAAGGTGTGGGTTTCTGTCATCCTTCCGACATCGGCGAGTGACGGGTATCAGCCGATCGGCTGATACCGGGCCGATCCGCTGCGGTGCGGACCTGATTCCGTAGATACTTCGAGGCGTGATCGGCGAGGAGTTCTCAAGCGTCTTGGCCCGCGCCCAGAGCGGCGACGAGGCAGCGTTCGCCCGCCTGTGGCTCGATGTCAACCCGGCTCTGGTGCGCTACGTGCGGGTCGTCCTGGGCGAGGTGGACGAGGATGTCGCCGCCGAGACGTGGGTCACGGTGGTGCGCGGGCTGGCCCGCTTCCGCGGGGATGAGATGGCTTGGCGCGGGTGGGTCTTCACCACCGCGAGGCGCCGGGCGGTCGACGAGGGTCGCCGACGCACCCGGCGACGTACCGCCCTTGCCTCCGAATCGGGCGACTCCAGGGGGCGGCACGCGCCTGACTCTGCCCTGACGGCGCTGGAGAGTCTGGACACCGAGGCGGCGTTGGCACTGGTGGCCCGGCTTGCGCCATTGCAGGCAGAGGTCATCGTGCTGAGGGTGATCGCTGGTCTGGATGTGGAGTCCGTTGCGCGGATGGTTGGCCGCCGTCCCGGCGCGGTCCGGGTCGCCGCCCATCGGGGATTGCGGCGGCTGGCGGAGATCCTGGTCACAGAGGGTGTAACGCAATGAGCGAGCCGGGCGCTTTGGAGGGTGACATGGCCGCCAACTTCTTGACACCCGTTCCAGGTGACAGCCCGTATCAGAGGGACTACCACCTGGAGGTCATGCTGTCCGGGCAGCCACTACCGGAGAACGCGAGTACGGAGCTGCGAGGAGTCGGCGAGCTCCTTGCGACACTTCGGGAAGCGCCGATGGATCGGCTTGAGAGCCGTGGTCAGGTCGGGGCCTTGAACGCGTTCCACAAGACTTTCGCTAGCTCTGAGCTGCCACGACGTCGGAGACCAGCGAGGCTCAGCGCCCTTCTGGGCGCAAGGGTGGGCGCGGCGCTGGCCGCGGGGGCCATCAGCTTCGGTGCCATCGGCGCCGCGGCATACACCGGGGTCCTGCCCGCCGGGTTGCAGGACCTGGCCCACAACACCATTGGGGCACCGGCCGCCCACCCAGTCGGTCGCACAGTCCCCGACAAGGCAGCCCTTCAGACGACCGGTCAAACCGCCGACGGCGCCACGAGGACCGCCGTGGGACCCGACGCCGCAGGCTTCGCCGCGTTCGGGCTGTGCACTGCATGGGAGAACGCCAAGACCAACGGCCAGGCAGCGGACAATTCCATCGCGTTCCGGAACTTGGTTACCGCGGCTGGCGGAGCTGACAACGTCATCGCGTACTGCGCCAAGATCCCACACCCCGGCGCGACCGCGACCGGCAAGCCCACAAGCCACCCGACCGGCAAGCCCACAAGCTGACTCACCTAAAGCCTCCCAGTAACTGGATACGTTGCCTCACTTGAAGACCTCGGGAGGCTACGAGCGAATCGCGGCATAGAACGCGTCTTGCCCAGGCGATCAAGTCCACCAGGAGGCCATCGGAGGAGATCCGGAGAATGCGACGGGCGCATGTGCGCTCACCGACAATGGCTCCGCCAGTCACAGGCCGCCGGACCTACATCGCCTGTTTCAGCTCGGTCCTATCTTCACCCTCTCTTTGAGAGATCAGCCGCTTTCGGGCGGGCTGGGACAGCGCCCAAATCACCACCTCCTCACGTCGTTGGCCCACTGTTCACGCGTCCGGATGACCGGGTTGACCTGCATGCCGAGGCGCCCTTGAGCCCGGTCGGCTGCGCCGTAGACGTCGGCCCAGTCGAGATCTCCGACGACGAGCACGTCGACGTCGTTGGGAGGAGGACCAGGCGTGCCGCGGTATCGGTCACGTAGCCGTCTAGGCGCAGGACTCGGTCCCGGATGACTTTCAGATGGGCGACTAAACTACTGGACGAAGAGGCGGGAAAGGCTTGGCGGCCAGACGCTGCTGGTGTCCTGGGCAGTTTCCCGTCTCGAACCGCGAAACGGGGGGATGGGTGAGGTATTGATGGTGGGCAACGACTCACACATCGGTTCGTCGCAGTTGTCTGGCCCTGGCTTGTCGCGCAAGGTCCGAAACGGCGGGTCCTCCCTGCTGGCCGCTTTTGGTGACCCCAATAGGGTGCTGGCTGTCATGCTCGCTGTTGGCGGCGCGCAGGGGGTGCTGCTCCTCGCGATGCCCCACTGGCATGTCGACCACCCCCTGATCCTCCTGGGTGTAACCGTGGCGGCGGTCGTAGCCGCGCCGTTGATCTGGCTGTCGCGGCGACGTCTACTGCCATGGCACCGCCAGGTCGCGTCGGGCATCGGTGTCGCGCTCACAAGCCTGGCGGTGTTCAGCTGCGGCCCAGAGCCGGCGTCGCTCAGCGCCGCGTACTTCTACTTCTTGGTCGTGCTCTACGCCGCCGCCTACTTCAGCCCCGTTGCCGCGGCCGGCCAGCTGGCCGCCGTTGGCGTCCTCTACGCGGCTGCCTTGGCGTTGCACCCCGCGGCGGAATTCGCCGTGCAGTGGATACAGGCCATGGCGTTCCTGTCGGTCACCGCACTCATCGTGGGCGGCTACGCCTTGCAGGTAAGACGGTCGGCCGCCTCCCTCAACTTCCAGGCCTTTCATGACACGTTGACCGGGCTTGGCAACCGAGCGCTGTTCTTCGATCGGGTGGATGACGCCCTGCGCCGAACCGAGGGCCGGGCGGATCAGGTAGCCGTTCTGTTCTTGGACATCGACGACTTCAAGACGGTGAACGACAGCCTGGGCCACTCAACCGGTGACCAGCTGCTGACCGCCCTGGCTGATTGCCTGGGCTCGCTTACAAGACCCGGTGACACCCTCGCCCGGCTCGGAGGCGACGAGTTCGCCATGCTCCTCGAATCCGGTCCGATGCCCCAAACCGCCGAAGAGGTCGCCGTGCGGATCGCGGCGATGCTGGCCACACCATTCCAGCTCGGTGATACCGACGTGACCATCAGTGTCAGCATCG
>PKWT01000195.1:0-2388 GCA_003132125.1 Micrococcales bacterium
TCCAGGACGAGCCGGCCAACCAGGGCGCGTGGCCGTTCATGGCAATGAACCTGCCCCAGGCGCTGGCCGAGCTGGGCGAGACGCGCGCGCTACGGGTGGCGTCCCGCGCCCCGTCGGCCTCACCGGCGACCGGCTCGAGCAAGAAGCACGCGCTGCAGCAAGCCGAGCTGATCGCCAAGGCCTTCGACCGCTGACCGCCACCGGGCGGGGTGCGTCTTCCGGCCAAACGTGGCAGACGCACCCAGCCGCCCGCCATACCGGGGACGTCTTCCGGCCAAACGCGGCAGATGGTCAGACCACACGGCCCGGGAAGTGAGCTCTCCACTCACCCCGAAAGCGCCTCGGCACATCTCGGGACCCTTGCGCCCTCATCGCGTCGGCGATCCGTTCGAGGGTTCGGTGAGGTTCCGCGTAGATCCCCTTCGACCGTATGACGATGAGTCGCCAGCCATCGACGTCCAGCCCTTCGCGGCGATCAATATCGTGGTCCCACTGTTTGTCGTTCTCGGCGTGCTGTCGACCGTCGTACTCGATGACGAGCAACAGGTCGGGGTACGACAAATCGAATCTTCTGACCCACCCTCCCATCGCGTCGTACTCGATGTGGTTGACCACCGGCTCCGGCAGCCCAGCCAAGACCATCAGCATCCGCAGCCGCGTCTCCATCGGCGAGTCGACTCCTTTGCGCACGTAGCCGACCGCCCGTAGAGCCGGCCGCGACCCCCAACCACGCCAGGCCTTCACGGCCTCAACCAGGCGGCTGACCGTGGTGCGATTGGCCTTGACCAGGGAGTCGCCGAGCACGACGAGATCCACCAGGGGCATCGAACAGGCCAGATCGATGAACGTTTGTTCGGGGCTCGAGACACGGATACCTCGAAACCTGACCGCGCGCGAGTGGGCGCTGAGCCGATGGCTTTGCACGCCACGACGCTCGCTACGCACTCCCGGCTGTGGGCTGCTGAGGTGGGTCAACGGCTGATGCGGGATGACGGCGCCCCACAGCTCAGCCGCGGTGAAGTGGCTGACCTGCGAGCCCGCTGGGCAGAGCTTCAGCACGGCCTTTGCCCTGACCAAAGGCGTGATGACGACCGCAGCTCCCACATAGAGGTCGAAGAAGAGGCGTTGGTAGCTAACGCCCATCAGCGCTTTGGCGGAGATCCCGGCGGCCCGTGCCTCGGCTCGCGTGAACGGCACGCTTTCGTTGAAGGGCGTTCTGTTCTCGATAGTCTCTACGTCGTCAAAGGGGGTTCGGTCGTCGGCCTGCATTGCACGAGCGTGCCGGGTACGGCGGACCTGGCCCTCGACTTGTCCACAGGGCAACCTGATCCACCCTCGCACCCAGCCACTCGCCATACAGGGGACGTCTTCCGGCCAAACGNNGGCCAAACGCGGCAGACGCACCGAGCCACCCGCCATACCGGGATGTGTGCTGCCCAAGCGTGCGGCGTGCGCGAACCCCGGCGGGCTCTCGCGATAACCTCACAGACGTGTACTTCACGGATCGCGGTATCGAGGAGCTGTCAGCACGTCGAGGTGAGGAACAGGTCAGCCTCGAATGGCTGGCCCAGCATCTCCGCACCTTTGTCGACCTCCACCCCGAGCTCGAGACGCCCATCGAGCGCTTGGCCACCTGGCTCGCCCGACTTGACGACGATGAGGACTGAACTCGCGTGACCTTTGTCGACCACTTCCCCAATGACCACTCCCAGGACAGCTCGACCGAGGACGTCCCCACCGAGTTCAACCCGAGCGCAGAGTTCCACGTCAACGAAGGGCCGCGGGACATCGCGCTGGTGTTCATCGGTGATGCCTACGTCGCGGGGTATGGCGACCCCAAGGGCCTTGGCTGGGTCTCGCGCGTCGTGGGCCGGACCGCACATGGTGACGTGGACATCACGGCATACCAGCTGGGGGTGCGCGACGAGACCTCTGCAGACGTGCTCGCGCGCTGGCGGATCGAGTGCCCGCCGCGGTGGAAGGGCCATTCCGAGAAGCGCCTCGTCGTGGCGGTTGGCCACAACGACGCGGTCAGCGGTATGTCGACCGCGCGGGTCCGGCTGAACCTGGCCAACATCCTCGACGACGCCGCCGCGAGCGGGGTTGCCGCGTTCGCGGTCGGGCCGACGCCGACCCTGGACACCGATCTGAACGCACGGCTCGAGATCGTGGTCGAGGCGCAGGCGGACGTGTGTGCTCGGCGCGGTGTCCCCTACGTCGACTGCTACCGACCGCTGATCAGCCATGAGCAGTGGCATTCGGACCTGGGCGCGGCCGGCGGCGTCTACCCCGGCCAGGCCGGCTATGGGCTGATCGCGTGGCTGGTGCTCCACGGTGGCTGGGATCAGTGGCTGGACCTCGGGCGCTGAGCCGACCGTATCGACGACC
>PKWT01000195.1:2408-3440 GCA_003132125.1 Micrococcales bacterium
AACGCGATATAACGCGAATGGCGAGTGCTCGTCATCGCCCGAGATACAAGGAAGACCACATGGCACAGGAATGGCAGATCGACGGACCCAAGGTGCTCGACATCGGCGACGAGTTCGAGACCGTCCGCAAGCTCAAGCTCGGCCTGGTCGCCGGGCGGGTGGACATCGTCACCCACGACGACTCCCCGACGGCACGAATCGAGGTTCACGAGGTCCAGGGAAAGCCGCTCCTGGTGAGCTGGGACGGCTCGACCCTCAAGATCACCCACGTCAAGGACCAGGACGGCAGCCTCTGGGACAGCGTGAAGCTCATCGGCACGGACAAGGGCAAACGTCGGGTCAGAGTGAGCATCTCGGTGCCCGCCACGACGCACATCAACGCGAGCACGGTCAGCGCCGAGGCATTGATCAACGGTGTCCGCGCCACGGTCAAGGCCAACACGGTCTCCGGCTCGCTGACCCTCGACGACATCGTCGGCGACGTCCACGCCAACACTGTCAGTGGTGAGATCGAGTGCCACTCCCTCGCCGGTGACTTCAAGGGCAACACGGTCTCCGGAGCCCTTACCGTGCAGGCGAGTCGCCTGGGCCACATCAACCTCAACACCATCAGCGGAGACATCGCTCTCGACCTGACCGATGGCCGGGCACAGATCCAGTCCACCTCCGTCTCGGGTGACGTCACTGTTCGGATCCCCCAGGGTGGTGGCTACGACGTCGCCGCGCACACGGTCTCAGGACATGTCGTCATCGATGGACGGTCGATGCACGGCTACGGGCCCCACCAGGGCGGCGGACAGCTGAGCGACGGCGACAAATCTCTTGTCATCAAAGCGAACTCGCTGTCCGGCAACGTTGTCGTGCTGCGCGCTCCCGGTGTGCAGGACACGGCGCCCGGTGTGCAGGACACGGCGCCCAACGTGCAGGACACGGCGCCCAACGTGCAGGACACGGCGCCCAACGTGCAGGACACGGCGCCCGATACCGAGAACGCAGGCTGACGATGGCCGTCTTCGCCCATGGCCAGATGCG
>PKWT01000336.1:0-5242 GCA_003132125.1 Micrococcales bacterium
CAGGTCGCGACAATGTTCAAAGGTGAGACCCTGCGCGGCCTGCTGCTCAACGCCTACGCCTTCGGCACCATGGGTCGGATCGCCGGCATCGCCGGGATCGGCGCATTCGTCAGTGCCGCGATCATGCTCCTGCTCTCGCTGCTCGGCGTCGCCCACCTGAGGCAGGTCCGGATCGCCAAGATCACCAGGGTTTGAGTGGCCAGAGACTCGACGAACCAGCCGGAGCGGAACTGCGCCGACCGGAGCGCGCCTGCATGGGTCTGCGCTTATTGCCATCGGTGACCGGTCACCGATCCTCGACCGGTGACGGGACCGTGAGAGAGACTGGCGTGGGCTTCTATCTGGCCACGCCACAAACCAGTCGCACCCAGCAAGTCGCGGTTGTCACGCGGCGGCGCGCATGCTGTGCTGCGTGCTGAGTGGGCACTCTGATCGGCCTTGGTCGCTTCAGGACGCTGTTGTCCCGTCCGCGGGGCAGGTCTATCGGGGCCGGATGTGCTTGATTGGCTGGCCTGCAGGTTGTGTGTTCATCACGCCCGGCTGCTGGTTGGCAGTGCTTCAACCGCGGCGTCGGCGGAGTCGCTGAAAGCCGCATCCGGAGCCGTTCCACCGGGGCGCATCTCGTCGATACGGACCAGCGCAATGCCGACCATGATCAGCGCGCCACCTGCCAGCTGAAGGCCGGTCGGCAGCTCGCCGAGCAGCAACCAGGCAAACAGCACCGCGAAGACGACCTCGGTCAGACCTACGAAGGTGGCGAGCTTCGGACCGAGCAGGCGGGCGGCGCCGATACCCGCGACGTACGCGATCGCCGCGGCGACCAACGACAGCCCGAGGACGGGAACCAACCAGCTGACCCGCTGCCCGACGAAGTCGACCGCGCCGAAGCTCGCGTGCATGGGCAGCACGCCCACCACTCCGAGTCCGAGCAGTACCACCGCGCCCACCGTCATCCCTGCGCTGGCCATCGCAACCGGCGGCAGGTCGTTGTCGACCTTGGACGACAGGACGAAGTAGGTGGCGAGCCCGAAGGCCGCGGCGAGCCCCCACATGACGCCGACCGGATCGAGTCGTGCGCCACCGACCAGATTGAGGACAAACACCAGGCCGACGACGGCCACCGCGGAACCAGCCCCGGTGAGCCGACGTGGCTTGTGGCCGTGCCGAATCCACATCCAGCCCACGACCAAGATGGTGCCCAGATACTCAAGCAGCAGCGCCACGCCAACGGACAGGTGCTGGATGGCGTTGAAGAAGAACACCTGGGCGCCGGCGACCGCGAACAAGCCATACATCGAGATCATTGCGGCGTTGCGCCACAGGAATCTCCAGCGGCCGCGCATCGACAGCACGGCAGGCACGGCCAGCATCACGGCAGCGGCGCTGATCCGAACGGCAACCGCGGCGGCGGGCGACCAGCCGGCCCCGGTCAGCGATCTCGCAAACGACCCTGATGTGCTGAACGTCGCGGCTGACAGCAACGCCAGTGCGAGCCCTGTTCCCGCGCCGCGCTGCGGTTGCATCCGTCCTCCCGCTCATCATCCCGCTGTCATGAGCAAAAATGCCTTACACTGATGACAGTAGATGGCGTGCCCGACAGGAGTCAAGATGATTTTTACTCATGACACGGAAGTGGCACTGGCCGGGGCGGCCGCTTTGGTAAACACCCTCGACGGCGAACAGGAACTCCTACCTGACCCGGCCTCGCTGGACGAATTCGTGCGCACGTGGGGCTGGACGGGTGAACGCGACCATGACAACGCGGAGCTGCAGGCGGTCCGGGATCTCCGCCCCCGGCTGCGTCGACCGTGGGAGCTGGACGAGAAGGGAACCGTCCAACTCGTCAACGAACTCCTGCGTGAGGCCAATGCCCTTCCGCAGCTGGTGAAACACGATCAATGGGACTACCACCTGCACGCCACTCCATCCCATGCACCGCTGGCCACCCGGATGGCGGTCGATGCCGCAATGGCGTTCGCCGATGTCGTCCGCGGACAGCAGCTCAGCCGGCTGCGGATCTGTGCCGCCGACGACTGCGACAACGTTGTCGTCGACCTGTCGAAAAACCGGTCGAAGCGCTACTGCGACGGTGGCTGCGGCAATCGCGCGGCAGTGGCTGCCTACCGCGTCCGCAAGGCGAAGAAGTCCTAACCAAGGCGCGGGGCAGCTCACTGCGCAGACCAAGGGGTCCAGTTGTCGACCGCGATACGAATGAGCGGACCAGCAGGAGCCTGTGCCGCGTACTGCGGGTACTTCGCCGCCCAAGCAGGAAGCGCGAGGCGCCCCTCCTCTGTGAAGACCGACACAACTGTCGCATCGCCGTCCTGCGGACCCACCACAGTGCAGACCAGTCGTCCTCGCACTTGTCGGTGAGGATGCTCACCCGCGGGCTCGACTCGATGTTCGCCAGCCGCCGGAGCGAACGGGTTGATTTTGGCTTCGCATCCACGGCAGTCCACACGTTGTCCTCCACGATGGCGAAAGACGGACAGGGACAAGGTGCGGGCGACCGGGCGAGGCGATAGCGGCCAGTCGCGAACCGTGTCAGTCATCGGTGCGGCCGAGAGCTCGGCGCGGCAAGGTCAGCAATCACCGCGAAGGCTGCGAGCATGACCTATCAGCGCGCGTCCTACGTCATCCACGGGCATGACGTAGGACTGAACGCTCATGTTCCACTATCACCGGCAAAGGTTCGGCCGACTCACCTCGCCTGGTGACCGTCCCGCAAGGGATCCGTATCTGACACGGATCCCAGGCCGCCGGGTCGACACCGTCGTTGTGCAGATGTGACCGGTTGTCGTTCCGGGACGGTGGTCGGTCGACAAAATAGGACCGCACACGACCGATGAGCGTCCGCTCGTCCCAATTGGAGGGGCGATCCGGGTCGAGCTTACGAGGGTCAAGGGCGAGTCAAGGGTCATGGCCTGGTCCGGTCGCTTGACCAACGACCCCAAGCCATTCATCTGACATGCCACCGCCACCAACATTGTCGAGCAAGTCAAGCGAGGCCGGGCCGCTCTCAACTGCCAGAACAGTTCAACGACGGAGCGCTAGGTCGAGGAGAACGTCCGCCGGTAGTCCTGGGGAGCCACCCCGACGACTCGCCGGAAGTGGTGGCGCAACAGAGCTGCGGTGCCGAATCCGCTTCTTGTTGCTACGGACTCCAGTCCCAGGTCGGTTTCTTCGAGCAGGTTTCGGGCATGGAGCACGCGCTGCATGGACAGCCATTTGTGCGGGGTCGTGCCCGTCTCGGCTACGAATCTGCGAGCGAACGTGCGCTCGGACATCGCGGCTCGCCGGGCCAATGACGAGACCGGGTGGTCGATCGTGATGTTCTCCAGCATCCAGGTCAGCACCGGCGTCAGGCTCTCGCATGCGCAATGCGGCACCGGCAGATCGACATACTGCCGCTGCCCACCATCACGCTGGGGTGGTACCACCATCCGGCGCGCGATACGTGTGGCCACCGCGCTGCCCAGCTCACGGCGTACGAGGTGCAGACAGGCGTCGATACCGGCTGCGGTGCCGGCGCTGGTGATCAGGTCGCCGTCGTCGACGAATAGCACGTCGGGGTCGATCTTGGCGGCCGGATAACACTGCGCCAGCTGTTCGGCGTACCGCCAGTGCGTTGTGCACGGCCGCCCGTCCAGCAGCCCCGCCGCACCGAGCACGAAGGCTCCCGAGCAGACCGACAACATCGTCGTGCCACGAGCGGCCGCCTGCCGTAGCGCTTCCAGAACCTCGGCTGGATAGTCCTGCCTGATGCGGGTCGCCGGGATGGCCACGAGGTCGGCCCCCCAAAGCCCCTCAAGGCCGAACGGCGCAATGACCTTGGTGCCATTTCGCGCTGACAGCGCCTTGCCCGCCTGCAGCGCGCACACCCGGAAGTCGAGCTTCGGGACGCCGTCGTCGCTCCTGTCGATGCCGAACACCTCTTCGAGCAGACCGAACTCGAACAACGCGACATCATCGAACAGCACCACCGCAACGGTCTTCAGCATGTCAACGAGTATGGCGGAAACGTGTCGAACCCTGTCAGTCTTGCCACTAGTGGCGTGAAGTTGCAGGGCGGATATTAACTGCCGTGAACGCTTTCCTGCCCATCGTCATGGCCCTCCTGCTGATCGCAGCCCTGGAGCGCACCAACCGTCGACAGGGGCCGCACCGGCCCGGCCTGCACGGGTCCCTTGACCACAACGACCGCGACTGGGCCCGCACCAAGCTCGACCTGCTCGCTCTGGGCGGACAGATGGAGCCCTCCACCCGCAACCCCATGGCCCTCAAGCGCTCCGGACAGATGCCACATCCTGGCTCGCGGCGCACGCTCAAACCAGCCCAGCCGCGGGGGGACACCAACCCCCGCAACGGTCCTCCCGCGGCCTGAACGTTTGACAGGCGGGCCGTTTTGCTCAGATGACCAGGCCGGTTCGATCGGCCTCGGACGTCTGGGCGCTCGTCGCCTGTGCGGCGTCCTGCGGTTGATGGCTGTGGTCCAGGAGAACGCGCACGGCGGTAGCGACGGTGGTGTACGTGCTCGCCGGCATGGCGTCGACGGTCGGCGTCGTGGTTCTGGACACTGATGCCCGGTGGGTCAGGGTGGCACGGATGGTCACGTCGTGTTATCGGCCTGGCCCCTCGCGCGCGTAGGCCGTGAAGTAACCTTTGCCCTCGCGCGCGCATAGACGGAGGAGTTGGTTGTGGGCCACTGGTCGGACGAGTTCAGCAGCGACGATCCTTCTCGTGACGAGTGGGAGCGCCGACCCGACAATCGGCGGGACGAGGCCGAATACCGGTTCGCGCTCGCCTACCTCGCCTCGTACGCCACGTGGGTTGCTGCCGGGTCCAACGTCAACGACCGCGTTCTCGACTATCGGGAGTGGTGGGACTACCCCGGCGAGGGCGATAATCGTTCCGGGCGTCTGCGCCCGCAGGCGTGGGGCGTGTGGCGCGCTGAGCGCGTTGTTGCCAAGGGGAGCCGGATGCAGAGGCGGAGGGCCTGGCAGCGTCAGCAGGCTGAGAAGCGAGCCGCCACGGCCAAGGCTGCCGCTGAGCGGACCTCTGGGACACCCCTCACCCCTGCCGAGCGGGTCGTCCTTGACGAGTACGTGGACGCTGCCAACACGTGATGACTGGGCACGGGTGTGGCCTGCTTGAACTACGTCGACGTGAGCCACTTGGGAGTCAGTAGGAGAACAGTCCGTGCTCGCCGCGCGATCGTGATCTGTGAAGAGGATCTCTCAGA
>PKWT01000336.1:5295-5508 GCA_003132125.1 Micrococcales bacterium
CGCCGCGAACGCGGTGGCCACCATGCCCTCTGGCCGTAGTAACCAGGTGAGTGGGAGAGCCGATGTTGGCGGGAGGGTAGCTGGACATTCAGTTGGTGTCTTCACGCCTCATGTCATCGGTCAACGATCGGTGGCCGATCACCTGCGCCGCGGGAGTCTGGGACGCGGTGACTATGGATCGGGGTGGGAGAATCCATCCCGATGAGTACTGGC
>PKWT01000098.1:0-3928 GCA_003132125.1 Micrococcales bacterium
CTAGCGGCATACAGAGTCGGGCCGATGCCCTCGCCATACGAGTAGCCACCGCCGCGTCCAAGGCCGCTGACACAGTCTCGGCATCGATCGTCTCCGGCACTGAGGAGGAAGGCGCCCTCATAGCCCTTCAGATCGCTGCCACCGTTGCCGCGGCGGCGATCGCCACCGCGGAAGAGACAGCCCTCGCAGCTGCCGCAGTAGCCACCGCCGTCGCTTCTGCTGCCACCCAAGCAGCGCTTGCGGCGTCTGCAGCGGCGGCAGCGTTCGAGCGAGAAGTGAGCCACGCAGCATCGGCGGTACAGCGGGTGGCTACAACCACCGCACGCGATTTGGCTCTCAACACGGACGCTAAGGCCGTCGAAGTAGCGCTAGCGGCTCGCGGGCCTAGCCGGTTCTAACCGCAATTTGGACCGTCCACCCTTACCGGGAAATGCAAGACGACTCACCGACAATATGCACCGCCCGTTGGATGCCGCCCATGCCATCGAACCCTGCAGCGACCTCGGCGAGTTTCTCGGACCACATCCTGGAGCGCAGCCGAGGAAGGTCGGAGATCACGGCTTCCCGCTGCGCTCCTCTATCGACCACCGGACATGAACGCACACCCAATGCGGAAAATGAGCGCTCAGATGACGCGCGGTTTGGGTCCCCGGTGTCCCGCGAAGGAACGCAAACCGAGCAACAGCCCCATGCAACGCACCGCAAGCCTCTGTGACAGGGCCGGTAGCTGCCCGTCCTGGCCACGGCGATCTTGAGCGTGCAAGCCTGCCGAAATCAGTTCATGGTGTACCGGGGGTTGGTGTACCGGGTGATCTCCGGCCGAGGTTGTTGATCCAGCGGCGTGGGCTGGTCTCGCCAGCCGAGGCGGCTCAGGGCGAAATCAAGGACGTACATCGCGACCAGCATGAGCGGCAGCACGATCCACGCGCTGATACTTGGATGCTGAAACCACCACAATTGGATCGGCCAAGCGGGCAGCAGCGTGACGAGGCGCCTGACGTAGTTGACGAGGTTCCTCTTCAACGTCACTCCCTTCAGCACGGCAACTTCGCGCGCCACTGGTTGAGATGGTCGCTTTCAGAACAACCTCGTATGGCGTCCCGGTCCCTCCACGTGTGCGAAGTTGGATCGCCGCGCGGTCAGTGGAAGAGGAGGCTCGCGGGATAGCCGATCTGTGGGTGCCGTCCCGGCCCTGGGGCCGGACCACCCGTCGATCGGCCTGGGTTATCGCTAGGTGGGTCCCGGACCGGCCATGGTGGGGTGCACGTCGTCGTATGCCGCAGTCACCTCAACGTCCAGACGCACGATGCCTGGGACCCGCCGGACAAAGTCGCTGACGACCAGCACCTGGCTGAGCAGCATGGCCGACCCTTGCAGCACCACGACGCCCTGACGGACCGTTGCCGAGATCGCGGGCGAGGCGGAGCTGTCCACCATGGCGATGGCCTGCTTGACCGCAGCGAGCAGGTCCTCGTCGGAGTGAAGGAAGACGGTGAGAAGGTCACTGCGAGTCAGGATCCCGATCAATCGACCGTCGCGATCGACCACTGGCAGTCGGCCGATGTGCCGTTGGTGAAGTACTCGCGCGGCCTGGCTGAGCGGCTGCTCTTGGTCGATGGTTACCGCGGGGGACGTCATGATCTCGCCTGCCGTCCAACCGACCAACCGCACTCGTCCATGATGCTGCAGACGTGTCCGAACATGCTCTGCAGTCAACTGATCGCCCAGCAGGTCGCTCACGGCGACTATGCCGAGGACACGCCGCACGCCATCGACCACGGGCAGTGCGTGCACATGGTTATCCCCGATCGTGCGGACGAGCTCACGGAGGGTCGTTTCGGGGCAGGCTACCTGGACGTCTCGGGTCATGACGTCGCGCACCAAGTCGCGCCTGGCCCCACCGACAGCCTGACTCGATCCTTGCGTGTGCGATGTCTTCCGGGACGGCTGAGTCATGACGCGCTCTTCTCTGTGGTCCGCGCCACTGGCCGAGAACCACCAAAGCCCGGAGTGTTGCCGGACCAGCCAACGCTTCCGAGGCGGAAGTGCAGCAATACCAACGGTACGCTCGAATACGCTCAAGAACATAGTCAGGAGAACGCAGTCACGGGTCCTGACGCCCTTGGTCCTTGGACACCCAGGGGCAACTCGCTAACTGTGGGTTTACGACGGGATCTTCGTTAGCAGATCCGCTTCCCGCTGGCTTGAGCCTTGCCACGCATGCGCTTTTCTGACTATGTGTTTCGACGTATCGCACGCGTAGCGTTGGTATTGGAGCACTTCCACCCTTGGAGGTGTGGCTGGCCCGGGGCCACTCCGGGCGTTGTGGTCCCTGCGCTACGTACCAGAGGCCACGGAAGAGAGTTCGCCATGACTCAGCCGTCGAGGAACCCACGAGAGGCTCTCCTGGACCTCTTGGACAGCGCCCATGACAGGTTCCGGGCCCGGACTCCCGACCACATGGCCGCGAGTGCGAAGTTGCAGCAAGTCAGGATGTACGCCTTGGACGACGTTGTGGTCCTTGAGGTGGCAGGCCGGCTCAGCGATGTGGTCGACGATCTGGATCGAGCGATCCAGCTGGCTTTGTCCGACGGGCCCCGCGGCGTGGCTTGCGACCTGTCCGCTGTGCCCGAGGATGCCGACCCAGACGCGGTGGACATGCTCGCGACCGCAGGACGGCACGTGCAGGACTGGCCCGGGACTCCGGTCGCCGTGGCATGTCGAGACTCGCGGGTTCTCTCGGCGCTGAAGGCCCACCCCCTGGGCGCGCACCTCATCGTGACCAAGTCGGTGCTTACTGCGGTGGCAGAGATACTGGCGTCCCCCACGCCGGCCGTTGAGCGGATACACCTCGCGCCACGGCCAACCGCGGCCCGCGCCTCGCGGGACTTCGTCACTCGTACCTTGCTGAAGTGGAGGCTGGGCTCGTCCATTCCCTGTGTCTGCTTGGTGGTCAGCGAGCTCGTGACCAACGCGGCGATGCATGTGGGCACCGACATCGACGTGTCCCTTGCCTGGGACATGACCGCGCTACGCCTGACCGTTGCGCACCGGGGCTCGGACCTGCCGCACCCACAGCACTATGACTTTGACCGACACCACCGCGGGCTCACCATCGTCGCCGGCCTTTCACGTGCCTTCGGGGTCCTACCCGCCGCCCCGGTCGGCAAGGTCGTCTGGGCCGTCTTCGACGTCCCCAAGCCACACGCCGCGACAAAACCTCGCCATCACGAGCCTGTCAGCGCACCCACCGAGTCGCCCACTCCCACCCAGTCGGCCAGCCCAGCAGCGGCAGGACACCCAGTTCCCTCAGCGCAGCTCAAGACCCACCGCGCATTCGCCCAGCACGGGGCCACCCATGTAGCCATGGTGACCCAACCGCCGCATTCCCGACCGCTCACCATGGAACAGATGGGCGGATCACAGGGCCCGCCTCGGGGCCGTTACAACGACTCGCCCAACTACCTGGGCTAGACGCGACCGTGTCGGCTCAAGCTAACCTTCGTCCCCAAGCTCGCGCGGGTCCTGCGCAGCGAGGCGCCTGAGGCGCTCGACTTCCCGTTGCAGGTCGATCACCTTGAGCTCCCGCTCGAAATCACGCATCACGCTGAGCCGCTGGGACTGCTCGAGATCCTCCATCCACTTGAACGCCTTGTCGCGCCACTCGGCAATCTCGCGCTGGTCCCGCCGCTGACCAGTCAGGTCGCGGACGATCCCGCACACGCCGATGACAGCGCCGTCCGCGTCGAGGATCGGTGAGATGGTCAGCGAGACAGGGAAGGTCGTACCGTCCCTCCGGACCCGAACGCACTCAGCGCGTTCGATGGCTTGGCCCTCCCTGACCCTCGCCACCATGGCGGCTGCTTCATCGAGTCGGTCCTTGGGACTGAGGATAAGAACGGATTTGCCGATCATCTCCTTGCTGGAG
>PKWT01000098.1:3985-11187 GCA_003132125.1 Micrococcales bacterium
CGCGTCGAGGATCGGTGCAAGAGACATGGTGACCGGGACCAGCGTTCCATCCTTCCGCACCAGCAGGCTCTCAACTTCTCTGGGAATGTTGCTGGACCTGCAGGTATACAACTCAAGACCGCAATAGCCAGGAAAGTCCCGCTAGTGGTCCTGATCTCCGTGCCTGCACTCCAGCGTCGATGTGCGCGGAGCAATGCGACGACGAACCAGCTCAGCTAACGTCGCGGCGGCGGAATACCAACGCGGCCAGGCCGAGGGCGAGCACGACCAGCAGCCCCAGGTATGCCGAGCTGTGGCCGAACGAGAGGACCTTTTCGACGCCCTGGCAGGTGTAGTGGCCCTGGGCGTCGGTCGCGCAGCTGTCGACGTAGTACGTGGCGCCGTGCTGCAGCCAGGCGGTGACGTTGAGCTGCAGGAGCCAGGGTCGGGCACCCTGCAGGGCCTGGCCGAAGACGCCTTCGACGAGTACGAGATAGCCAACGGCGATGCCAAGCACGGCAACGGTGCGGCGCACCAGCACCCCGATGGCCGCTCCTGCCAGTGTGGCAGCCAGCGCCAGCGCGACCGTGCGTGCGCCCATCTCGCCCAGATCGCCCCAGACCTTCGTGGTCGTGACTGACGTGGGGTTGAAGTGGTGGACGATCAGCCACACGCCGGCGGTGAGCAGGCCGAGCAACGCCACCGTGGCCGGGATCAGGCCCAGCCCGGCGGCCGCCAGCTTGCTGGCGTAGACGCGCATCCGCCGCGGCTCGAAGGTCAGCCAGTTGGCCATCGAACCGCTGCTGAACTCGGCCGCCACGAAGCTGGTGCCGACCAGGAAGCCGACGAATATCAGCAGCGCGGACCCGGCGAGGAGGGTGCTGGGCATCATCTCCGCGAACTTTGCCTGCGGCTTGCCCCAGGTTGCCGGGTTGGGCTCCATCTGGTCGCAGGGGAAGACTGCCTTGGGGTCTGTCTTCTGTTGCTCGGCCTGCGCCGTCAGACAGTCCTGGACCATCTGCGCGCCGTTGGCCTCCCATTCCTTGTGGGCCTGGTCGAACTGGGCCTGCTGCGAGGCGAGCTCAGCGCCGCTGAGCGGTTTGGCCCGCTGAAAGGAGTCGAACAGCATCAGCCCAGTCAGGATCAGGGCCCCGAGCAGAGCGACGGTCGTGAGCCGGCGCGAGAACAGGCGCCGAAGCTCGACCCTGGTCAGGCGCATCATCGGGCAACTCCTACGGTCTCGAGGCCTTCGTCAGCAGTCAGCTCCAAGAACACGGACTCGAGGTCCGCGCGCACCGGGATCAGCTCGTTCACGAACAGATCGTGAGCGGCCAGGCGCCTGGTGATCTCTGCCCCATCGCTGAATCCCTCCACGACGAGCAGTGCGCCGTCCTGGCGGACCAGGAGACCTCCGGCAGTGAGGATGCGATGTGCCGCAACGGGATCGGCGACCCCGACTCGTAGCGATGTCGCCGTCTGGTCACCGATCACGTCGGCGACCCGACCCGAGGCCAGCAGCCGGCCGTGGCCGATGATCGAGACCGTGTCAGCGACCTGCTCGACCTCGTCGAGGATGTGGCTGCTGACCAGGACGGTCTTGCCCTGCTCGCCGAGCGACCGCATCGTGTTGCGGATCTCGCGGATGCCCGCCGGGTCCAGGCCATTGGTGGGCTCGTCGAAGATGAGCAGATCGGGCTCTTTGAGCAGCGTGGCGGCGATGGCCAGCCGCTGCTTCATGCCCAGGGAGTACGTGCGGTACTTGTCCTTGCCGCGCTCACCCAGGGCAGTTTGCTCGAGCACCTGGTCGACGATGCCGCGAGGGCGGTCGATGGCCTCAGCGAGCAGCTGGAGATTCTTGCGGCCGCTGAACGCGGGGAAGAACTTGGGTGACTCGACGATGGCCCCGACCCGGCCCACGACGTCTGGCAGTCGGTCGGGGACCTCGTGGTCGAAGATGCTCATGGTGCCCGCGTCGGCGCGAATCAGCCCCAGCAGCATCCGGATCGTCGTCGTCTTGCCCGAGCCGTTCGGCCCCAGAAAGCCGTGGACGCCGCCGAGCGGAACGGCAAGGTCCAGCCCCGCCACGGCGACATGGCGGCCCTTGCGGTTGCGATAGGTCTTGCGAAGCCCCGTGGTGGATATCGCCAGCGCAGCTGTCGTCGATGCGATCATTGACCCAGTTCCCCCAACCCTCGCCGCGACGTGCCCGTTGCAGCGTCGCGTCACTCTATGGCGTTCGCCCGANNGTAGTCATTAACACTGAGTAGCCGTGGGAAGAGGTGTTCCGTGGGCAAGCAGGTGACGGAGATGCTCAAGGGGACGCTGGAGGGCATCGTTCTCGCGATCCTTTCCGGCCGACCCGCGTACGGCTACGAGATCACGGCATGGCTGCGGGAGCAGGGCTTCTCCGACATCGCCGAAGGGACCGTCTATGCGCTGCTCATCAGGATCGAGCAGCGCGGTTTCGTCGACGTGGAGAAGGTCCCATCCGAGAAGGGGCCGCCGCGCAAGGTGTATTCGCTCAACGCTCAGGGACAGGAATATCTCGAAGAGTTCTGGAGGACGTGGAGCTTCCTCGCGAGACGGCTCGAACAGCTCCACGAAGGAGGCAGATGATGACCACGTTCATCGACAAGATCATCGGCGACATCGGCGACAAGCGACGGTGGCGCCAGTACAAGGTGCGCACGAAGCAGCTGCCCGCGGACTATCGCACCGCGGTCGAGGCGCTGGAGCGGTACCTGACCTACTTCGGGGCGATCACGAAGAGCGACACCCTGATGTCGATGCTGGACGACTTGGCCGACCTGTTCGAACAGGCCGCGGCTGACCGGACCCAGATCCGCGCGATCGTCGGAGACGACCCCGTCGAGTTCGCCGAGACGTTCCTTGCGAACTACTCAGAGGGTCAGTGGATCAACAAGGAGCGCAAGCGCCTCAACGATGCCATCGACAGTGTCGCCCGAGACGTCCCGGGAATCGACGGTGCGCCCCGATGACCACCACGGGGGCCGAAGCACCGGCGATCCGCGTGCGGGGCCTGGAGAGGTCGTACCAGAAGCTGGAGGTGCTGCGCGGTGTGGACTTCGACGTGGCGCGGGGCAGCATTCTCGCGCTGCTGGGCTCGAACGGCGCGGGCAAGACCACGGTCGTGAACATCCTGTGCACGCTGCTGGGGGCCGACGCGGGGACTGCCAGCGTCAACGGCTTCGATGTCGCCACGCAGGCCGCGGACGTGCGGGAGTCCATCAGCCTCACCGGACAGTTCGCCGCCGTCGACGATATCCTCAGCGGGCGGGAGAACCTCGTGCTGATCGCCCGGTTGCGGCACCTGAAGGACCCGGGCACGATCGCGGATGACCTGCTCGATCGCTTCTCGCTGACCGACGCGGCTCCGCGGAAGGTGTCGACGTACTCGGGTGGCATGCGCCGCCGCCTCGACATCGCGATGAGCCTCATCGGGAATCCGCCGGTCATCTTCCTCGACGAGCCGACGGCCGGACTCGATCCCCAGACGCGCCTCGAGGTGTGGCGGACCGTCAAGGAACTCACCGACCGCGGCACGACCGTGCTGCTCACGACGCAGTATCTGGATGAGGCCGAACAGCTCGCCGACCGGATCGCGATCCTGCACGGTGGCCGGATCATCGTGAACGGCACCCTCTCCGAGCTCAAAGCGCTGCTCCCGCCCGCCAAGGTCGAGTACGTCGAGAAGCAGCCGACCCTCGAGGACGTCTTCCTGGCTGTCGTCAGTGACGACGGCAAGGGCAGCGACGCCGGCAATGACCGCAGCCTCGGCACGGACGAGTAAGGAACAACGATGACCACGCATTTCTTCGGCGACACCGCCGTCCTGACGGGGCGGTCCCTGCGGCACATCACGCGCAGCTTGGACACCATCATCACCACCGCGATCATGCCGATCGCCTTCATGCTGCTGTTCGTCTACGTGCTCGGCGGCGCGATCAACTCAGGGTCGGATTCGTACGTGAACTACCTGCTGCCCGGCATCCTGCTCATCACGATCGCGTCGGGCATCTCCTACACCGCATACCGGCTCTTCCTGGATATGAAGAGCGGCATCTTCGAGCGATTCCACTCCATGCCGATCGCGCGGTCCTCAGTGCTGTGGGCGCACGTGCTGACCTCGCTGGTCGCCAACCTGATCTCGCTCGTGGTCGTCGCGCTCGTCGCGCTGGTCATGGGATTCCGCTCGGGGGCGGGAGCGCTGGCGTGGCTCGCGGTCGCCGGCATCCTGATCCTGTTCACGCTGGCGCTGACGTGGCTCGCCGTGATCGCCGGTCTCACCGCGAAGACCGTGGACGGCGCGAGCGCGTTCTCCTACCCGATCATTCTCCTGCCGTTCGTCAGCTCGGCATTCGTGCCCACCGACACCATGCCCGGCCCGGTGCGCGCCTTCGCCGAGCACCAGCCGGTGACTTCCATCGTCAACGCGATCCGCGACTTGTTCACACAGCAGCCGGTCGGAACCGACATCTGGATCGCCCTCGCCTGGTGCCTCGGCATCCTCATCGTCGCGTACGCCCTCGCCATGGCCACTTACCGCCGCAAGATCATCTAAGGATGCGCGGACTGCGGGCACGACACCGCCTCGCCCTCGCCCGACCAGCTCGAGTATTCCGCGGCCATACGGGGAAGGCGGCTGGCTGAGGATTCAGTGCGCTTGTGTGAGGCTCTGGACCGAAACGGAGCAGGAGGCGGTGGTGAACGGTATGCGCAGCGGCACGGTCTGCTCTGGTGGATAGACCTGGATCCCGCTGGACGGTCTCGGCGTATCGCAGCCGGTCTGTGTGGCTGTGCTCAGTCGGAGCGTGAACTGGGCTCGCTGGCCTGGAGCGAGCCGCACCGATGAACCTTCGGAGCCTTCGCGGGTGGCTGGTTGGCCCACGATATTGCCGGCGTCGTTGAGCAAAGACACGCCAGGGAAGCCGCGTATGGAGCAGGGCGCGCCCGCAGTGTTGGTGAAGAAGAAGGTTGTGTAGACACTGCCGGCCGCAGCGCCGCTTGGCCCTGAGCTCAGGCTCAGCTGGCTAGTCAGGCAGGTGGCCACAGACCCTGGCGTGTTGCTTGCGGTGGATGAGGGTGAGCTGGTGGGTGCCGAGGTCGGAGGGCGCAACGAGGGTGAGGCTGGCGCGGGCGAGTTGTTGTCGTGGCCGATGACGTACACCGGCACCGTCACGGCCACGAGAACAGCAGCAGCAGCCATCAGAGGAACACCCCACCGCGTCGAGCGGTGTCCCCTCGGCGCGTGCTCGTCTTGGGCAAGTTCGCTGAGCTCGCTCGCGGTGATGACTCTCTCTGGCTGCGGGGTCCCGGTGTGCAGCAGATCAGTAAGTCGACGCTCGAAGTCATTCATGCCCGACCTTCTCCATCAGAGATTGAAGTTCAGGTACCAAACGCAGCTTGCGCAGGGCGCGTGATGTCTGGCTCTTCACCGTGCCAACCGAACAGTCGAGGACGCGAGCGGTCTGCGTCTCGGACAAGTCGTTGAAGTAGCGCAGCACGACGGCTGCTCGTTGCTTGGGCGGCAATCCAGACAGCGCAGTCCAAATGACGTGACGCAGCTCGGTCGCGGGCAGTTCATCAACCGCCGCACGGTCGGGCATCACATCGACCGGACTCTCACGAGTCCAACTGCGTCGCTGCCCGCTAAGAAAGGTGTTCACCAAGACTCGACGGACATAGAACTCGGGCGCGTCGGACCTGATCGCCTCCCAGTGCAGCCAAGACTGCAACAGGGCGGTCTGGACCAGATCTTCGGCAGAAGTCCAGTTGCCCGTCAGCAGCCACGCCGATCGATGAAGCATCCGAGAGTTTTGGTCGACGAAGTCCTCAATGCTCAGCAACAGCCACCTCCTGACCTACTCACCCGTAAAGACAACCAGGACCCACAGAAAGGTTGCATCGCGCCGTGTCACATGGGTAGTGCGCACACCCACCGCCACAGGAGATGAATCGGTGAGCTTCGCTGGGCCGTTTCATATGCTGGTGGGCCCAACTCAAGCAGGGAATCTGGTGAAAGGACACAAGTGATGAGAAAGCTTGTTGTGAGCACCTTCGTGACCCTCGATGGGGTCATGCAGGCCCCGGGCGGACCTGAGGAGGACGAAAGCGGCAGTTTCGCCCACGGTGGCTGGTCGGTGAACTATTGGGACGACCAGATGGGTGAAGTCATGGCCGCGGCGATGAGGGTTCCGTTCGACCTCGTTCTCGGACGGAAGACCTACGACATCTTCGCCGCGTACTGGCCGCACGCCACGGAGGAGGACGGCGCCAAGCCGTTGAACGACGCCACCAAGTACGTCGCGTCGCGGAGTCAGCCCACGCTGGAGTGGAGCAGCTCGGTCCTGATCGAGGGTGACGCGGTCGAAGGCATCGCGTCGCTTAAGAACCAAGATGGGCCCGAGCTGCAGGTGCATGGCAGCGGGGACCTGATCCAGACGCTGTTGCGCCACAACCTTGTCGACCAGTACCGCCTGTGGGTCTTCCCGCTTGTCATCGGTTCGGGCAAACGCCTGTTCTCGGAAGGCACCATCCCCTCCGGGCTGAAGCTCGTTGACAGCCAGGTCTCCACCACTGGAGTCGTGATCGGCACGTACGAGCCGGCAGGCGAGATCGTGACGGGGTCTTTCGCGCTGGACTAACGTATCGAGCCAAACATCGAGGGGGTGTATGTGGAGAACGGACCGACGCCGTTCGGGGCCCATGACTCGGGACCCTTCTTCCACGGCACGAAGACTGACCTCAAGGTGGGGGACTTGCTGGAACCCGGCTACAGCTCCAACTACGGCGAGCGAAGGACGGCGAACTACGTCTACCTGACCGCAACCCTGGACGCGGCCACGTGGGGAGCCGAACTGGCGGTGGGCGAGGGACCCGGCAGGATTTATCGCGTGGAGCCCACTGGCCCCTTCGAAGATGACCCCAACCTGACGGACAAGAAATTCCCAGGCAACCTGACAAGGTCCTACCGCACCCAGCAGCCACTTCGAGTCATTGGAGAAGTCTCAGACTGGGAAGGACATTCCCCTGGGGTGCTCCAAGACATGCGGGATCGCGTTGAAAGAGCCAAGCGGCTCGGCATCGAGGCAATCAACGACTGACCGACCGCGCAGCGGCATGGGCGAGCGTTCAGATGATCCCGCCCGCACGGTTGCCCGGTAAAGAGACAAAGGTCCCGTCCTTCGCGTACGTCTTCCCCC
>PKWT01000098.1:11297-13313 GCA_003132125.1 Micrococcales bacterium
GAGATCGACGCCACCGGCCATCTGCGGCCGGCCCGATTCTGGGCCCGCCGGGCAAAACGCCTGGTGCCCGCGTCGACCCTTGTGCTGTTCCTGACAGCAGTGGGCGTGGTGACCTGGGTTCCGAGGAATCTCTGGCGTCAGTTCCTCTACGAGATCATCGCCTCGACGGTCCAGGTCCAGAACTGGCTGCTCGCGCACGACTCGGTGGACTACCTCGCCGCCAACAACAGCCCGTCACCGACACAGCATTTCTGGACGCTGTCGGCGGAGGAACAGTTCTACATCGCGCTGCCGCTCTTCCTGCTGACAGCGACCGTCTTGGCTCGAGTCCTCCATCGTGGTCACCGGCGGGTGATCCTGGCCGGGCTGCTCCTGACGGTCGCAGGCTCGCTCGGCTACTCGGTCTGGCTCACCGCCACCACGCCGGGGGTGGCGTACTTCTCCACTCTGACCAGAGCCTGGGAGTTCGCTGCCGGGGCGTTGCTCGCTTTCGCCGGGGCAAGCCGGCACCTGCATCGCACGTTCACCTGGCTCGGTGTGGCGGGCATCGGAGCGGCCTGCATCCTGTACGACGCCAACACCCCGTTCCCGGGCGTCGCGGCAGCGCTGCCTGTTGTCGGGGCGGAACTCGTGATCTGGTCGGGACGCGGTTCGACGTTCGATCGCTTCGGTGCACTGCCGCCGGTCGCCCTGCTCGGACGCGTGTCGTACGCGGCATACCTGTGGCACTGGCCCCTCATCGTCCTGCTGCCCTACGTNNTTGGTCGAGGACCCGGTCCGGTTCCGGCCCAGACTGCTCGGCCAGCGCCGTCCGCTCGTGGTGGCAGTCTGGTCGGCGGCGGCGATGGCTGTGGTCATCGGCTTCTCCAGCGTGGCGGCAAACGGTCAGGTGGTCCGCGAGAAGCAGCTCGCCACGGTCGCGCACAAGGTGGTTGCCGACAAGCCGACCTGTCTCGGCGCCCAAGCCATGGACCCGGCGATCGCTCCATGCGACAACCCCGAGCTCGCAGGCGTTCTCATCCCCGACCCGGCCCAGGCCAAGACCGACCAGAAGTACCGGCCGGACTGCCTGGGTATGGCGTTCCCCGGCGTGCCGAGGATCTGCCGGGTCGGTCCCGAGACGGGCTACAGGAAGCGCGTCTTCGCCGCCGGCGACTCGCACAACAACGTCCTGCTCGGCGTCTACCGCAGCATCGCCGAGCACAACAACTGGCGCATCGACGTCGCCAGCCACAACGGCTGCTACCTCACGGCGGCCCGCAACATCCCGTCGTCGGACGGTTCGGAGCGCGAGTGCGAGTCATGGCGCGCGGGCACAATGAAGATAGCCCAGCAGGGTGGGTATGACGCGATCATCGTGACGCACGCCCAACCGGTCATTCCCGCTCCGGGTGAGACCGCAGAACAGGCGACAGTGCGTGGGCTCGTGACGGCGTGGCGCAACTTGCCGGACGTGCCGATCGTGGCGATCCGCGACAACCCGTGGACGCGCCGGGACGTCCTGACCTGTGTTGCAGAGCACCTGACGACGGCCGCTCAGGACTGCGCAGTATCCCGGTCGGAGGGACTCGCCATCTTCGATGGCACGGCCGAGGCAGCCCGACAGGTGCCCCGCGCCCACGTGGTCGACGTGACATCGCTCTACTGCACAGCCACCGTGTGCCCGCCGGTCATCGGTCACGTCCTCGTCTACAAGGATCGCACCCACATCACCGCGACATTCGCGGACACGCTTGCGCCCTAAATCGAACGCGAGGTCGTCGCTGCACTCGCGGGATAGCGGTTGTTCGAGGCCGTGGGTCGTTCGACGCCGCGCGACAGACCGACACGGAAGAGCGCTCGATCAGGACTGGACCGCGGCGAGCAGCTCGCGGACCTGGGCGACGGTGGGGACCCGGCCGGAGAGGATGACCTTCTCGTCGACGACAAGTCCGGGAGTGGACATCACGCCGTAGCCGACGATGGTGGGGTAGTCCTCAACCTTCTCGATCGTGGCGTCGAGGCCGAGCTCGGCGA
>PKWT01000229.1 GCA_003132125.1 Micrococcales bacterium
CTGCGGCCTCTTCGTCCCGAACCACCAGCGAGGCTGTCTCCAA
The DNA here is from genome assembly GCA_003132125.1 of Micrococcales bacterium. Taxonomy (GTDB): domain Bacteria; phylum Actinomycetota; class Actinomycetes; order Actinomycetales; family Dermatophilaceae; genus UBA4719. Next base: position 44 of record PKWT01000229.1, read on the forward strand.
CGGGCGTTGAGCACGTGAGAGCAGCATCGAGCGACTCTGAGTATCACCGAAGAGTGGCCCCCCTGCTGTACTTTGCTGCTGTACCTCTGGCAAAGCCGACTCTGGTGATCAGGGTCCGCATCGCGCAGTCGGGGTTGAAGTTGACCGGCCCTGGGACCGGTCAAAGACTGAGCACGCTGCTCGAATCATACGAAGACAGCATCTACTGCCGCATTGGGTCTTCCCGGCGGATGGCCTGCATGGACGTCGTTCACACTCAGCCGCAGCAGGAAGTCGTGGAAGAATCAGGACGAACCCGGGAGGCAGAGATGCGCTACAACCTCACCCAAGACGGCGAGGCCGTTGAGATCCACGTCCAAGACGCCGGAGAGCGCGCCCAGCAGGTGCTCGCGTCACTCCAGGAGTGCCAGGAGGGACGGTGCGGCTGCCCGACCGACCTGTACGACCGGCTCGCGAGCATTGAAGTGGGAGGCGGCGACAGCGAGCTCACAGTCCACCTCACACCACGCCCCGGTGAGCACCTCGACCCTGGCGCGCTGCGTGCCTGCATGGACTACACCCTGGAATCCGCCTCCGACACTCAGTCGTAGGCGTGCCCGCATCGTGGCAGAACTGGCGCCGTTGATGCCCCCGACCCAAACCGAGCGTGATGCGAGGTGGTTGCAGGCGGCCTCGCAAGCCAAGGCCCTGGCCTGGTTCTCCCTGGCCTGGATGACCGGTGAAGGTGTCCTTGGCCTGATTGCCGGCATCACGGCTAACTCGATCTCCCTGATCGGGTGGGCGCTCGGCTCCGTCATAGAGGGCCTGGCCTCGATCATCGTGATCTGGCGATTCACCGGCGCCCGAACGGTGTCTGAGACTTCAGAGCGGCGCGCACAACGAGCCGTCGCAGTCTCCTTCTTCCTGTTGGCTCCCTACATCGGGGTGGAGTCCATCCGCGATCTTGGCGGCGCACATGAGATGACGCCGAGTTTCCTCGGGGTGGCAGTCACCGCCGCCAGCCTGGTCGTGATGCCGCTGCTCGGGCGTGCCAAGCAGCGGCTGGGCGAGCGCCTGGACTCTGGTGCCACCGTCGGAGAAGGGATGCAGAACTACCTGTGCGCCGCCCAAGCCGGGGCCGTCCTGCTCGGGCTCGGCGCGACGGCAGCGTTTGGGTGGAGCTGGCTTGACCCGGTCATCGGACTGCTCCTGGCCGGTTGGGCCGTCCATGAGGGCATCGAGGCCTGGCACGGAGAGGACTGCTGCTAGGCATGTGGGATGCCCGCCGAACCCTCCTTTCGCTGGCCCGGTGAGCCGTTCGTCGCCCTGGGTCACCTTCAGCGCGTTATCGGGTCAGGGCGACTCGGGTTCTGCTGACGGCTTCCAATGCCGGGATGCCGACGGGTTCGGTGGGGAGCATGGGCACTACCGCCAGCCGGGTGGAGTGCTCATTTTTCACGCTGTTGATCTGGGGAAGTTCTTCGCTCGCGCGGAGTCGGAGAAGGTCTGAGGTGGGTGCTGCTGCGGCGAGGGAGTTGTTGACCACCCATGCCCAGGGGTGGATCTGTGCGCGCTCGAGGTCGGCCTGCAGCTCGGCCGCTTCCAGGACCGGTGTGGTTTCGGCGAGGGTGACGAGGATGACCTTGGTCTCCTGAGAATCCTGCAAACGCATGAGGGGAGTGGTGAAGTGCATGCCCTGGCCCATGTTGCGGGCGACGTCGCGGTGGTAGGAGCCGGTCGCGTCGAGCAGCAGCAGGGTGTGGCCGGTGGGTGCGGTGTCGACCACGACGAACCTTCGGCGTGATTCGCTGATGACCCGGGAGAACGCTTGGAACACGGCGACCTCCTCGGTGCAAGGTGAGAGCAGGTCTTCGGCGAGCATGGCGCGGCCCTGCTCGTCGAGCCTGGCGCCCTTGGTGGCCATGACATGGTCGCGGTAGCTGCGGGTTGCCTGAGCCGGGTCGATGCTGGAGACCTGCAGGTTCTCCAGACTGCCGCCCAGGGTTTCGCTCAGGTGCCCGGCGGGGTCGGTCGTTGTCAGGTGCACCGAGTGGCCCCGGATGACGAGGGCGACTGCGATCGCCGCGGCGATGGTGCTCTTGCCGACGCCTCCCTTGCCCATACACATGATCAACCCGTGGGCCTGGGTCGCGAGCTCGTCGATCAGGTCGGACAGTGGGGCGTCGATGACGTCGTCGAGCGGCACGGTCGTCGTTGTGGGCGGCGTGGGCTCGTTTGTGGTGAACAAGGCCCCCAGGGCGTCGACGCCCACCATGTTGGTGGCCTTGAGCTCAACCTGATCGAGCGGCAGATCCCTCAGCTCGGCGGGCAGGGACGCGATCACCGCCTGCTCCCGAAGGCGGATCGCATTCGCGAGCGGGTCGGTGTCATTGAGCGGGGCGGGCAGAACCGCGTTGATGATCACGTGCTGGCGGGTCAGGCCGATCGCGGCGAGCTCACGATGGGTTCGCTTGATCTCGGCGAGGGCGGACTCCTGGGCTCGGGTGACCAGGACCAGCCGGGTGCGACTGCTGTCGGCAAGGGCCGCGACCGCGCCGGCATAGACGGCGCGTTGCTTCTCCAGCCCTGCAAGGGGTCCCAGACAGGAGGCATCTCCCTTGCCCTCGTTGAGGAAGTCGGTCCAGGATCCAGGCAGCTGCAATAGCCGGATCGTGTGCCCGGTCGGCGCCGTGTCGAACAGGACGTGATCGAAGCGCCCCGTGGTGTCACCGTCCGTGAGCAGGGCGGTGAACTCGTTGAACGACGCGATCTCGGTGGTGCACGATCCCGACAGCTGCTCCTCGATCGAGCGCACCTCCTGGGCAGGTAGCAGGGCGCGGACCGGGCCGACGATGCGTTCCCGGTATGCCTCCGCTGCCTGTTCGGGATCGATCTCCAGCGCTGAGAGTCCCTGAACGGCCGGGACCTCGGTGATGGTGTTGCCGATGCTCAGCCCGAACACCTGGCCGACGTTCGAGGCGGGGTCGGTACTGACCAGCAGGACGTTCCTTCCCGCCTCGGCCAGGGTGAGCGCAGCGGCGCAGGCGATGGAGGTCTTGCCCACTCCTCCCTTGCCGGTGAAGAAGAGGAACCGGGGCGCGTTGTCAAGGAACTTCATGTCCTCGGCCGGTCTCAGCAGCAACCGGTGGTCTCGGAGCCGGCCGGGTTGGAGCAACAGCCATCTACCTCGGTGCTGGAGCAGCAGGCGCCGGAGGTGGGTGCCGCCGCGGTGAGGCCGAGCATCGTTGCCCCGGCCGGTGTGGGGACTGCTCCTGCGGTGACGGCCGCGGTCAAGCCTGCCCACTCGGCCAGTTGGGTTCGATCGGGGTAACCGCCGGTCATGGCGGTGACGCCGTCGACCAGGACCAGCGGCAGTCCCTTCGACCCGACGACCTGGAGGAACCCCTTAACGGCCTCGGTCTCGGCGAAGACAAGCGGTTCACTGGCCAGGTTGTACCTGCGTACGTTGCCGCCCTGACTACGAACGAAGTCCATGTCGGCAGAGAACGTGACCAGCCCCTGGTCGACGTCCTCGCCGCAGACTCCCGTCGCGCAACAGAGGGCCGGTTCAAATACCTCGACCATGGTCATGGATGTTCCTTTCGCTTCGAGCGGCACAGTTTCGACCGGTTCGGTGGAGGCGCGGATGATCGCGGCCTGGGCGTGCGGGTGCACCCGGTGCGTCGGGCGGATCTCGATATTCGTGAACCCCGCGGTGCTGAGTGCTTGGCTGAACTCGGCCTGGGTGAGGGCGCCCGCGATGCACCCGGTCCACTCGCTCATGTCAGCCTTCGTGGCCTCGTCCATGTCCTCGTCCGCGATGACATCAGAGAACGCCAGTCGCCCGCCGGTGCGCAACACCCTGGCGGCCTCTGCCAGCACGAGGTTCTTGTCGGCGGCGAGGTTGATGACGCAGTTGGAGA
>PKWT01000150.1:0-6920 GCA_003132125.1 Micrococcales bacterium
TCTTCTGGCCGTTCATCGTGCTCGGCTCGAACAACCCCACCCTGCCCGTGGCAGTCCAGCTGCTGCAGGCGTCCTACTTCAAGGACTACTCGCTCATCCTGGCTGGCGTCACACTGTCGACGATCCCCTTGATCATCGTCTTCGCCGTTGCGGGGAAGCAGCTAGTCTCGGGAATCATGCAAGGAGCGGTCAAGGGATGACGAACCACAGCAACACCAACGACATCGGCACGAACCACATCGCCGGCAAGATCGAGGCTGTCCCGACGACAGGCGCGCTCGCGTTCCCGCCCGGATTCCTGTGGGGGGCGGCCACGGCGGCCTACCAGGTCGAGGGCGCGGCCCACGAGGACGGTCGACGCGACTCGATCTGGGATGCCTTTGCGAAGGTTCCCGGGGCCGTTCTCGACGGGCACGACGGCGAGGTGGCGTGCGACCAGTACCACCGCTACCCCGCTGACGTCGCACTCATGGCCGACCTCCACCTGGCCTCCTACCGGTTCTCGACCTCCTGGGCGCGCGTCCGCCCCGACGGCGGCGCCGTGAACCCCGCGGGCCTCGACTACTACTCGCGCCTGGTCGACGAGCTGCTGGGCCATGGGATCAAGCCCTGGCTGACTCTCTACCACTGGGACCTGCCGCAGCGGCTCGAGGACAAGGGCGGCTGGACCAACCGCGATACGGCTTATCTGTTCGCGGAGTACGCCGTCACGATGCACGAGGCCCTGGGCGACCGGGTCGATGTGTGGACCACGCTCAACGAGCCCTGGTGCTCGGCCTTCCTCGGCTACACCGCGGGTGTTCACGCGCCCGGGCGCCAGAGCCCCGCCGACGGTCTCGCGGCCGCCCACCACCTGATGCTCGGCCACGGGCTCGCGGTGCAGGAGCTGCGTTCGCGCGCGCCGGAGGCGGACCTCGGGATCACGCTGAACATGGACCTGCCCGATCCGCTCGACCCCAAAGACCCCGGTGACGTCGATGCGGCCCGTCGGGTCGACGGCCAGTTCAACCGCATCTTCCTCGACCCGATCCTGCACGGCCACTACCCCGAGGACGTCCTGGACGACGTCGCGCCGTTCGGGCTGCTCGACCATGTCAGGGACGGCGACCTGGCGATCATCTCGAGCAAGATCGACACGCTCGGCGTGAACTACTACCGCGGCCAGGCCGTCAGCTCCCGACCTGCGCCCGCCCCGGTCGGCAGCGAGGCGCCCGTCGCGCGACCGACGTCATCGCCCTTCCCCGCCGCCGCCGGCGCATTCAGCCACCCGCGCGGCTTGCCGGTGACCGGGATGGGTTGGGAGGTCCAGCCCGAGGGCCTGACCCGTGTGCTGGTCCGGCTGCACGAGGAATACACCGGCCAGGCCGGCGTGGCCCTGTACGTGACAGAGAACGGTGCCGCCTACGACGACACCCCTGACTCGGACGGGTTCGTGGCGGATGACGAGCGCCGGGACTTCCTGGACCTGCACCTGCGCGCGGTGCACGACGCGATCGCGTGCGGCGCGGACGTGCGGGGATACTTCGCGTGGTCGCTGCTGGACAACTTCGAGTGGGCGTGGGGATACCACCAGCGCTTCGGTATCGTTCGGGTGGACTACGACACGCAAGTGCGTACACCCAAGGCCAGCGCCCTCTGGTACGCCAAGGTGGCCGAGAACAACACAGTGCCCGCGCGCGACTGACGGATACGACCTGGACGATCACTGAGGGAAGGCGTGGGCGATGGCGGCCGAGGAACGACAGGTGATCCTGCGGACGTCGAACGTCTCGCGGTCGGCCGCGCCGACGCTCGATCAGGTCGCTGAACGCGCAGGAGTATCGCGCTCGACCGCCTCCCGCGCGATCAACGGCGGCCTGCGTGTGTCCCCGGAAGCCCAGGCGTCCGTGGACGCAGCGGTCGCCGACCTCAGGTACATCCCCAACCGCGCGGCGCGCTCGCTCGTGACGAGGCGCACCAGCTCGGTGGCGCTCGTGGTGCCCGAACCGGACGAACGCGTCCTGAGTGACCCGTTCTTCGCGAGCACGATCCACGGGCTGAATGACGCGCTGCGCGACACCGACCTTCAGCTCGTCCTGGTGATGGCGCGTCCGGAGGACATCGCGACTCGCACGCTGCGTTACCTACGCGGCGGGCACGTGGACGGCGCCGTCGTCGTCTCCCACCACCGCAACGACGTCCTCGCGGACGCACTGAACCAATCGGGTCTGCCCACGGTGTTCGTCGGGCGCCCGTTCGGGGGCGGCCACCACGTCCACTACGTCGACGTGGACAACACGGGCGGCGGGCGGATGGCCACCGAGCATCTGCTGAGCATCGGTCGTCGTCGGATCGGCACGATCGCTGGGCCACAGGACATGTCCGCTGGCCTCGACCGGCTGGCCGGCTGGTCGGCAGCGCTCGGCGAGGTCGGACTCTCGGCTGACGCCGTCGCTTTGGGCGACTTCACCACGACCGGCGGCGCAGCCGCGGCGGCACAGCTCCTTGCCGAGCACCCAGACATTGATGCCCTCTTCGTTGCATCAGACCTGATGGCCGTCGGCGCGCTCTCGGTGCTGGCCGGCGCTGGGCGAAAGGTGCCCGGCGACGTCGCAGTGGTCGGTTTCGACAACCTGGGCGCGGCGACCACAACGTCACCCACGTTGACCACCGTCGTTAACCCCGTGGTCGCCATGGCTCGCACCGCAGGGGAGATGCTGATCAAACTGCTGGCAGGGAAGACCGTCGACCAGGCTCCGGTCATCTTCGCCCCCGAGCTGGTCATCCGGCTCTCGGCCTAGTGGTCATCCGGGTCTCGGCCCAGACGCCATCAGCAGAAGGCCGCCACCCGATTTGGTCGCTGTCACACTCTGACGGCTTGTTCGGAGGGGGTTCTGTCGCTACGTGCCGGCGCAATGACGACCGTGTCTGATGCACGGCGGGGCATGAGGATCAAGGCCGTCAACGAGATGACGGCGCAGCCCACGATGTACCAGCTGATCCCGGTGCTGGAGCCGGTCGCCTTGAGTATTGCCGCGGCGATCAGCGGTGCCGGTCCGCCGGCGATGACGGAGGCGAGCTGGTATCCGATGCCGGCGCCGCTGTATCGGACGTTCGTGCCGAAGCTTTCGGCGATCAGTGCTGCCTGTGGGCCGTACTGCATGTCGTGAACGGTCAGCGAGACCACGATGGCCAGCAGCACCAAACCCGAGTTACGGGTATTCAACAGGCCGAAGTATGGGAAGGCGTACAGCCCCGTGCAGACCACTCCGACGCCGTAGACCAGACGACGGCCGAAACGATCGGACAGGTGGCCGAAGAAGGGCACGCTGAACAACCCGATGGCCGCGGCGATGATCGTGTCGTTGAGCAGCTGGCCCTTGGCCATGTCCAGGTGCTTGGTGCCGTAGGTGAGAACGAAGGTGATGAACAGGAAGAAGGGCGCCTGCTCGGACATCCGGATGAGTGCGGAGGTGAGGATCTCACGGGGGTAGAGACGGAATGCAACCCACACAGGCGCCTTGACCACGGTCTCCTGGGCCTTCACCTCGGAGAACTCCGGACTCTCCATCACCCTGAGACGCACATACAGTCCGATTCCGACCAGGACGATGCTGAACAGGAACGGGATGCGCCATCCCCAGGTTTCGAAGCTGGGCCCGGTCACGGCGCTCATCCACTTGACCATCCCGGTTGACAGCAACAGGCCCATGGGGACACCGAGCTGCGGCCAGCTCGCCATCAGGCCGCGACGCCGTTTGTCGCCCCACTCCATGGACATCAGCACCGAGCCACCCCACTCGCCGCCGACCGCGAGTCCCTGGACGAGGCGCAGAAGGGTGAGCAGGACCGGCGCGAAGATCCCGATCGTTGCGTGGCTGGGAAGCACCCCGATAAGGAAGGTTGCCACGCCCATCATCGCGAGGGTGATGACCAGGGTGGCCTTGCGACCAACCCGGTCGCCGTAGTGCCCGAAGATCGCGGCGCCCACCGGACGGGCCGCGAACCCGACGAACAGGGTGGCGAAGGAGGCGAGGACTCCCATGTATGGAGAGCTTCCGGGGAAGAAGAGCTTGGGGAAGATCAGCGCTGCGGCTGTGCCGTAGAGGAAGAAGTCGTACCACTCGATGGTTGTCCCGACGGTGCTGGCCAGGACTGCGCGACGTCGGTGGCCGAGCGTGATCGCCTGTGCGTGCGAGGTTTCCATTGTCTACTCCCATCGGCTCAGCCAGGTGGCCGCAAGCCGTTCGGTGTTCAGATTGGTACGTTTCGGGCGTTTTGGCGCATTTCGTCACGATGGCTGCGGTGAACGGGCTAGTGACTGCGGTGAACGGTTTGACTGAGCAACGCCACCTGCCCGTGCGCCGTGGCTCCAAATCTGAACCAAGAATCAGCCGCTAGCATCCGAGAATGCGACCGTTGAGCTCGGCAGTTGTGGTCGTGGCCTCGGGGGTCCTTCTGGCCGGTTGCGCCGCGTCCGGCGTCACATCGCCAACGGTCGTCTCATCGCCAGCCCCCAGTTCACCGTCCGCGTCCGCTCAGTCGGCAGCACCCCACACCTCACCTGCGACCACGCGAACGCCGACGGTCACGTCGGCTCTCGCGCCGTTCAAGCTGCCCTCCGCCGTCTCGCGTCCGATCGTGTTTCCGTTGGGCGGTGGGTTGCTCATCGTCGGCGGCCTGACCGCCGCGGATCAGACGACGCCGGCGATCCTTCGAGTCGATCTGAAGAGCGGGAGCGTGCAGCCGGCAGGTCGTTTGCAGGTTCCGGTGCATGACGCAGGGGGCGCCGTGGTGGGCGGTCGGGACCTCGTCTTCGGCGGTGGGTCGACTTCGGTGACCAGTGCAGTGCAGGACGTTACGCCGGGGTCGTCCCCGCACCTGGTCAGCCACTTGGCGCAGCCACGTGCTGATCACGTCGCGGTCAGCGATGGCAATGCGGGCTACGTCCTGGGCGGGTTCGACGGCGTACAGGGATCGACCTCAATCCTGCGGACGCTGGACGGGCGGACGTTCACGGTCGTGGGGGCTCTGCCGGTCTCCGTGCGTTATCCCGCCGTCGCGGTCAGCGGCGGCTCGATCTGGTTGTTCGGCGGCGAGCATGCAGGCAAGCAGGTCAGCGACGTCCAGAGGATCGACCTGGCAACCGGTAGTGGACGTGTCGCCGGGCATCTCCCGCGTCCGCTGGCACACGCCGGCGCCTTCACCCTGGGAGGTGCGATCTTCCTCGCGGGCGGGCGCAGCGGGGATACACAGAGCGACGCCGTGATGCGTTTCGACCCCGCAACCGTGAGGTTCGCCGCCGCCGGACACCTTCCCGGCCCTCGGTCCGACTTCGGTGTCGCGGTGAGTGCCGGCGTCGCGTACCTGGTGGGTGGAGAGAGCCCCAAGCCCGTTGACACGATCGTCGAGGTCCGCGCCCAGCCTGGAGGAACACCGTGACGGGTCACCGCCAACAGACCGCATCACCGGTGACGATTCGTCGACGCAGGCTGGTCGTGCTCGGGCTGTTGGTCACACTCGTTGCTGCCACCGGCGCCGGCTCCCGGTGGCTCCTGGCCGCGGACGGTGCACGATCAACGGCCCCCAGCCAAGGAGGTGTGGCAGCAACGAGTGTGACCAACCCGGTTGCCACGGCACAGCCGCGAACGCCGGCAGCGGCCAAGCCAGGCGGCCCCCTGACCATCACCGCCTCCGGCCCTGGTCATCTGGCCCCTGGATCGGACCCGTCCGTCTTGCCCGGTCCGATCCTGATCGCGGACGAGAAGAACAACCGGTTGCTGATCATCGATCCTCACGGCCGCTCCTTGTGGCAGTTCCCTCGCCCCGGAGATCTGGCCGCAGGGCAAACCTTCACGATCCCCGACGACGCGTTCTTCACACCGAACGGCAAACAGATCATCGCCACCGAGGAGGACGACCAAGTCATTCGGGTGATCGACGTCGCCACACACAAGATCGTCTACAGCTATGGCACGCCAGGGGTTCCCGGGTCGGGCCCGAACCACCTGAACAACCCTGACGACGCCGTGATGCTGCCCGCTGGCGACATCGTGGTCCCCGACATCAAGAACTGCCGAATCATCATGATTCCCAAGGGTGGTCATGCGATCAGCCGGCAGCTGGGCCACACCGGAACATGCGTCCACCGCCCACCTCAGACGTTTGGCAGCCCCAACGGCGTGTTCCCGATGTCCAACGGCAACTACCTGGTCACCGAGATCAACGGCAGCTGGGTCAGCGAGATGAACCTGTCCGGAAAAATTGCCTGGAGCGCCCACCTGCAGAACGTTGCCTACCCCTCCGACGCCAACCAGATCGGCCCGGACCGCTACGTGACCGTCGACTACTCCCGCCCGGGGCAGATCGTGACCTTCGACCACACCGGGCACGTGGTGTGGCGCTACGCCCCGACCGGTGGCCAAGCCCTGAACAAGCCATCGCTGGCGCTGCCGCTGCCCAACGGTGATGTCTTGGCCAACGACGACGCCAACAACCGGGTCATCGTCGTTGACCCACGAACCAACCGCGTCGTCTGGCAGTACGGCCACACCCACGTCGCCGGAAGCAGCGCCGGGTACCTGAACAACCCCGATGGACTGGACCTCTACCCGCCCGGCTCCGAGCTGGTCACCCGCGCCGTGACCATGGGCGCAGTCCCACAGTCCTGACCCACTTTTCTTTCACATTTCGGGATCAAAGCGACCGATGCGCTGATAACTTGCAGAGTGACTTCGGGGTCGTGGGGCCCCATCGTGGGTCCCCGCGACGACTGGTCTGAGGGTTCCAACGCAAGACGTCAGCGCGGGGTCGGCTGGTGCGTCCGGACGCCTGAAATCGCAACGATCTGGAGAAGACATGGCCGCCCCCTCGTTTCATCGCCCGGTTCAAGGTGCCCGGCACCATCGAGTTCGTCGACCACCTGCCGCGGACGTCGACCG
>PKWT01000150.1:7033-7688 GCA_003132125.1 Micrococcales bacterium
GAGCAGGTGAACCTGTTCGCCGAGGCAACCGGGGACTACCAGTGGATCCACCTGGACCCCGAGCGGGCCCGGACTGGACCGTTCGGGACGACGATCGCCCACGGCTACCTCACGTTGTCCCTCGCGCCGATGCTGATTGCGGACGTTATCGAGGTGGCCGGGGCTTCCCGGTTGGTCAACTACGGCATCGAGAAGGTCAGGTTTCCCACGCCGGTACCCGTCGGGTCCCAGGTGCGTATGGCGGTCGATCTGGCCGGTGCCCAGGAGACCCCCGAGTGGGTGCAGACCACATGGCGCCTCACGTTCGAGCTCGAGGGCATGGCCAAGCCGGCCTGCGTGGCCGAGGTTCTGATGAGGCACTACTTCTAGACATCGACACGCTCAGAACCTGCGAGACTCCAGATGCGGTCGGGTGACCACTCTCGGGTGAGGTCGGCGGCCGGCTATCGCTGATCTTTGATCTCCTCCATGATGGAAGGGTGATTGCTCGCGACACCCATCGTGCAGTCCGCACGTTTGTGACACTGCTCGTCGTCGCAGGGGCGGCCAGCGTGGCTTTCACGCTGAGTGTGACCTGGCATCGGGGACTCGGCGACCTCCGTCTGCTCGCGCTCGCCATGGCTGTCCTCGCCCTGATGGGCGTCTCCCCGATCGT
>PKWT01000391.1 GCA_003132125.1 Micrococcales bacterium
GAGAGGGTGCGAGCGGATCCCAACGCGGTGGAGGACAGCCGGTTGGACGCCCGCGACACCGTCGAGACGCTGCTGCCGATCCCAGCCGGCTGGGTTGCCGCAGAGACGTCGGCACCGGGCCCGTGGCCCGCGAGTGGCTTCGTGCGGCTTGAGCCCGCGCCACTCGAGGGTGTGCCACTCGAGGGTGTGCCGTTCGGGGGTGTGCCGTTCGGGGGCTGGGCCGGTCCACCCGGCGACCCGCAGATGTCGCAGTAGCCGTCCAGGATCGACCCCGTGCACCCGGGTTGGGCGCAGGCGATGGTGGTCATGTCATCCCTCTTGTCATCTCGCGGGCCATCCCTGTGGTCGTCGAGCGCGCGGTGAGATAGGCCTGATGGGCCGCCACGAGTGCGCGGGCGCGGACCATGTCGGACGGCTCGGCGCGCAGGACCTCCTGGGCGCGGCGGAACAGCTCGTCGAGATCGTCGTTGGAGTCGTCGGCGCCGGCGTTGCCGCCAAGTGCGCTGCTGCCGCCCCGGATCCGCGTTGCCTTGATCGCATAGGCCTCCAGCCGGCCGCGCAGCTCGTCACGTTCGTCCATCGCTGTGGCGTATGCCGCGTGCGCGAGGTTGAGGGCCCGGCTGACCGTCGCCAGCCGGGCCAGGTAGGCGTCCACATCGGCAGGTGCCTGCGGCACCGACCCCAGCGCCGCCACGTCCGGAACGGCGAGCTTGGGGGCGGGGTTCACGGAGGCCACACACCGGGCGGCGAGGTCACGGATCGCCGCCCCACGAGCTTCGAGCTCGGCCCGCAGCTCGTGTGCCCGCGTCGCGTCTCGGGCAGTCTCCGCACGCGTGGCCGAACCGACGATGAGATCACGTTCGGTGCGGGCCGCGTCGGCCTCGAGCGGTCCGACCAGACCTCCGACATCCGCGCCCCGCTTGGCCTTTTCGACCATCTCAGTCAGGCGCTCGTCGAGCTTGCTCAGCGTGTGGGAGAAACGATCCCGGCCATCCGGCGGCTCATTGGCCACGAGGTCGCGCACCCGCTCCAGCTGGGCGCGGAGCTGTCTCAGACGGTTGGCCACATCGGCATCGGAGGGGTCAAGGGAGAGCCGCGCCCGCAACGATGCCGCGAGGGCGTCGGACAGGCGCATCGCCTCTGGCAGGGAGACGGCCAGCGCGCCGCTCGAGCTCGGTACATCGGGTCGGCGGGCCAGCTGCGGGTCCAGGGTGGCGTCCAGACGACCCCAGATCAGGGTGGAGAGGCGCTCGCGCTCCGCCGGCCCGACCCGCCCGGAGTCCCACGTGGCCACGAGCAGGTCATGCCGATCGGCGACCGCCTTCCAGAGCGCCATCGACAACATGATGTCGCCGGTCATTCCGGTGCTCGAAGCTGTGTCGGCCTCGGGTGCGGCCAGAGCCGCCTCGTCGAGCCGGTCGAGCTCGGCACGTCGCTGATCGCGCCAGCTGCCGAGCGCCTCCAGATAGTGCAGCGCATCCTCGGCCGAGATCGTGGAGCCGATGCTGCCTGGTGGCTCAGGCGTGATGGCTGTCGCGACGGGCGCCATCACGGCAGCCGCCCGTAGAGCGCGGCAGGTGGCGCGGGTGCCGGACCGAGAGCCGCCTTGAGCCAGGTGTTGTATGCCGTGGTCCACTGCCCGTCCGAGCGCATCTGCGCCAGCACGCTGTTCACGAACTTGACGAAGTCGGGGTGCTTCTTGGCGATGCCCAGACCGTAGGGCTCTTCGGTGAACGCGGGAGCCTTGACGACCGATGCGTAGGGGTCCTGGGCGGCCAGACCGGCCAGGATGGTGTCGTCGCCGGTGATCGCGTCGACCTTCCCCTGCTGGAACAGCACCAGGCAGCCGGTGTGGGTGTCGGAACCCACCGGAACCAGCCCCGGGAACGTCTTCAGCTTGTCCAGGCTGGTGGACCCGTTGGGGGCACAGACCCTCTTGCCCTTGAGATCCTCCATCGCCCTGACCGGCGAGCCCTTGGCGACCAGGACCTTCTGGCCGGCGAGGTAGTACTGGGTGGAGAAGTCGATCTGTTCCCACCGTGCACAGGTGATGGTCATCGCGCGGGCGACGATGTCGACACTGCCGTCAACCAGGACCGGGATGCGTTGCGCCGTCGTGATGACTCTGAACTCGATCTTGTTGGGGTCACCGAAGATGGCCTTGGAGACAGCCTTGAGCATCTCGATGTCAAAGCCCTGGATCTGGCCGGTGAGCGGGTTGCGTGACCCCAGGAGGAACGTATCGGCGGAGACCCCCGCGATGAGCCGGCCCCGGCCATGGATCTCGGCCATGTAGCTGCCCGCAGGCATCGCGTTCGGGGCTGGGTTCGGCCCGTCGGGCACGAAGGACGCGAGGCGGTTGCCACACGCCGGTGGCGGCGCGGTGGAGGTCGGGCTGGGGGCCGGTGCGGTGGCTGATGGAGCAGGCGGGGTAGGAATCTGGGTGGTCTCGTAGACCCTGTTGCCCGAACAGCCCGCCGTCACGAGCAGGGCCAGGGTGGCGATGGCGCCCCCGAGAGCCCCTCGCCGACGGAGCCGGGTCGGGTTCGTCTTCAGCATCGTTGGCTGGTTCATCGGTACTCCTCCAGTCGGAGCGAGACGCCCCACCAGGACGACACTGCTGCGGCGACCCCCACGAGCAGGCTGAGCCACGCGGCGAACGGCAGCCAGGCGCGCGGCGCGTTCAGGCTGTCGGACA
>PKWT01000100.1 GCA_003132125.1 Micrococcales bacterium
CGGTCGGCATATTCCTCAATGACTCCGCGCCAGAAGTGGGCCATGGTCACTCTCCTTCGACGCGCATCACCGAGGTGACGGCACGGACTGTGGACAGGTGGGCCAACGCATCGACCGTTGCTGACAGCGCAGCATCAGAGGCCGTGTGTGTGACCACGACCAGGCTTGCACGCCCTTCGCCCGGGGTTTGTGGATCTGGCGAAAGCAGTTGCTGTCTCACGGTTTCGATCGAGACGTTGTGCTCGGCGAATGCCAGCGCGACCTGGGCGAGGACACCTGGACGGTCGGCCACGTCGAGCCTGATGTGATAGCGCGTCATGGCCAGCCCCATCGGGAGGATGGGCAGATCGGCATAGGTCGACTCACCGGGCCCACGACCGCCGACGACCCTGTGTCGGGCCACGGCCACGACGTCACCGAGGACGGCGGATGCCGTGGGATCGCCACCGGCGCCGCGGCCGTAGAACATCAACTGGCCCGCAGACTCGGCCTCGACGAAGACCGCGTTGAAGGCTTCGCGGACCCCGGCCAGCGGATGGGTGCGGGGAATCATTGCGGGGTGGACTCGGACCGAGATGCCGTCCCCCGGGTGGCCGGCGTCGTTGCCGTCTGCTGAGCCGTTGCCCGTGATGCGCTCGCAGATGGCGAGAAGCTTGACGACACAGTCCATCTCACGCGCCGCGCTGATATCGGCGGCGCTGACCTCGGTAATGCCTTCGCGATAGACGTCCCTGGCGCTGACCCGGGTGTGGAATGCCAGCGAGGCCAGGATGGCGGCCTTCGCCGCGGCATCGAACCCCTCGACGTCTGCGGTGGGGTCCGCCTCGGCATAACCAAGGGCCTGCGCCTGGTCGACCGCGTCGCCGAAGGACGCGCCGGTCGTGTCCATCTTGTCCAGCACGTAGTTCGTGGTGCCGTTGACGATGCCCAGGATCCGGCGGACGTCATCACCCGCCAGCGACTCACGCAAGGGCCGAAGCAGCGGAATGGCCCCTGCAACTGCCCCTTCGTAGTACAGGTCGACATCGCAGTCCTGCGCCGCCTCGTAGAGACGCGGGCCGTCCTCCGCCAGCAGCGCTTTGTTGGCGGTGACGACGCTGGCGCCGTGCTTCATCGCCCGAAGAATGAGGGATCGGGCCGGCTCGATGCCCCCGATGACCTCGATGACCACGTCGGCCCTGGTGACGAGCTCTTCGGCGTCGACCGTGAACAAGGTTGGGTCGACACCGGTCTCCGAACGGTTCTTGTCAGGGCGTCGGACTGCGACGCCGACGATCTCCAGCGGGCGACCCACACGTGCGGCAAGGTCACCCGCGTGCTCGGTCAACAGCCGGGCCACGGAGGTCCCGACGACGCCACACCCGAGCAGCGCGACGCGCAACGGCTGCGTCTGCTTGTCGGTTTCGCTCACGATCGCTCCCTGTGGTCTTCATCGGTGTGGTCTTGATCGGCGTGGACACTCGTGCTCATCCTGCCGGTTGACCACCCTGTGGACACGTGTGGTTCCGACATCTGGTCAGTCGACGTCCAGGGCCAGCAGGTCCTCGATCGTCTCGCGCCGCACGATCTCGCGCGCCACGCCCGCCCGGACGGCCACGACAGGCGGACGCGGCAGGTGGTTGTACTGGCTGGACAGGCTCCGGCAGTAGGCGCCTGTGCCGGGAACGGCAAGCAGGTCACCAGTACTGATGTCAGAAGGCAAGAACTCATCCTTGACGATGATGTCGCCGCTCTCACAGTGCTTGCCGACGACCCGGGCCAGCGTCGGCGCGGCCTGGCTGACCCGGCCCGCGATGGTGCAGGAGTAGTCGGCGTCATAGAGCGCCGGGCGGATGTTGTCGCTCATCCCACCGTCGACGGCGACATACGTGCGCGAGGCGTCGCCATCGAGCAGAACCTCTTTGACCGTCCCCACTTCATAGAGCGTGAAGGTCGACGGCCCGGCAATGGCGCGCCCGGGCTCGATCGAGATCCTGGGGATCGGCACGCCATCGGCCCGACACTCGCGCTCGACGATCTCCGCCATGCCGGTGGCCAGGTCGCGTGGTGACGACGGGTCGTGCTGAGTGGTGTACGCGATGCCGAAGCCGCCACCGAGATCGAGCTCAGCCATCCGGATGCCATGCTCGCGAGTCACGTCCAGGTGCAAACCGAGGACGCGACGGGCTGCCACCTCGAAGCCGCTCGTGTCGAAGATCTGGCTGCCGATGTGGGAGTGCAGACCCAGCAGGGACAGGTATGCCGGGTGCTCCAGGATGCGGCGAACCGCCTCTGCCGCCTCTCCACTGGCGAGACTGAAGCCAAACTTCTGGTCCTCGTGGGCGGTGGCGATGTATTCGTGGGTGTGGGCCTCGACCCCGACCGTGACCCGGACCATGACGGGTGCCACGACGTCGAGCCGCTCGGCGGCAGCTGCCACCCGCCCGATCTCCTCGAAGGAGTCGACCACGATGCGACCGACTCCGTATCGCAGCGCAGTCTCGATCTCGGCAACGCTCTTGTTGTTGCCGTGGAAGCCGATTCGGTCACCGGGAAAGCCTGCTCGGATCGCCACGGCCAGCTCACCACCGGAGCAGACGTCCAGCCCCAGGCCCTCCTCGTGGATCCACCGTGCCACGGCGGTGCACAAGAAAGCCTTGCCGGCGTAGTAGACGTCTGCGCCCCCGCAGAGATCCCGGAAGACCTCATCGAACGACTGCTTGAAGTCTCGCGCACGAGAACGGAAGTCGTCCTCGTCAATCACGTACGCCGG
>PKWT01000488.1 GCA_003132125.1 Micrococcales bacterium
GTCCAAGGCCGGAAGATGGTCCGGGGCTGGAAGCTGGTCCAGGGCGGCCAGCGCCCGGGCCGGGGTGAGGGGGCCGGAGGCGCGCGAGTGGATCGCGCCGTCGGGGTCGAGCAGGAGGACGGTGGGTGTGCGGTAGACGGAGAAGCGGCGCACCAGGTCCATGTGGTCTTCGGATGCGAGGTCGACATGTTCGACCCCGGGCTCGGTGCGGGCGATTTGGGTGAGGGTTCGCCGGACCTGCGGGCAGGTGGCGCAGGTGGCGGAGGAGAACTGCACGAAGGTCCCGCGGGCGCCGAGCTGGTGGGAGAGGTCCGCGCTGGCCAGTCTCGGTTCCTGGGCCGCGGCTCGGACGTGAAGAGTGTGGTGTGGCGGTGGTCGAAAGCGGGACGTGTGGCGGTGGGCGACCCACCACGCCGCGCTGGCGGCCGCGAGCAGGACGAGGATGAGGGCGGCGCGGAGTGCGAGCCCGGATGCGGGGTCGGGGGCAAGAGAGGTCAGCCCACCTGCCACAGAAATTGTCTCCACTGCCGCGGTCCTCCGAAGATGTCCAACGGGGCCGAGCACCCCACGCTTGCCCAGGTCGATCGACCCAGGCCAGGTCGTCACCCGGGGCACCCCATCGCGGAAGGAGGGTTGCCGGCCAGCAAGCCGGGGCTACGCGCTGACGCTCATGACCGTGGATTGAGTATTCAGTAATCGAACGTTATCCGTCAAATAACGCATTGTTATGTCTCGAAGGCTGGGCTCGCCGGCATGGGCCATCTCCCAGGCCGAGCTGGCGTGACGTGCCGGCAGTCGTCAGTCGTGCGACGTCAACAAGGCCCGGGCGGCGCTCCAGAAGCTCACCAGATCGTCGACGTTGCGCATCTGCTCATGGCCGCGGATTGCCCCGAACGGTCGACTGGCACGGGGAACGTGTGAGTCTCATCGCTGGAAGTGGCCCAGCGCTGTAGGGATGACTCGCGCTTGGCCGACGAGGGGGCGTCATGATCCTGCGGGTCCTACACCTAGGCATCGGCGTCGGTTCGTCGAACCTCGCAGCTGGGGACGAGGACCCCTCCCTGTTCCCCAGCGCTTGAGACCGTGCCAACTGCTGAGTGTGACAGATAGGGATGGTCCCACCCGTCGAGCACGAAGCGCAGCACTACAGCGAGAACCCGGTCGTCGAGACCACTGAAACCAGAGAACCGTGTCTCCAGCAAACCCGGTGCGATTCAGGGTGGCGGCGGGGTCTGAAAGGCCTTAACTTGGTTGCGACCGCCATCCTTTGCTGCGTAGAGCGCCCGGTCTGCTCGCTCGATCAGGACCCGAGGGGTGTCTTGGGTCCGAGCCTGGGCAAGCCCGATGCTGACAGTCTGGCCGCTCGGCACGAGGCAGAGCAGGCGGGACGCAATGGTTTGGGCCTGTTCAAGGTCGCATCCGGGCAAGGCGAGGGTGAACTCCTCCCCGCCCCAGCGAGCGATGACGTCACCGGTGCGCAGCTCGGCGCGGATGGCGGTGACAAGGTCGCGCAGCAGTACGTCGCCTGCGTCATGGCCGTGGGTGTCGTTGTAGTCCTTGAAGTGGTCCATGTCGATCAGGGCGACGGTGAGCGGGTCGCCGGTGCGGCGGGCGCGAGCCAGCTCGCGGTCCATCTCCTCGTCCCAGCTGCGGCGGTTTGCGGCCCCGGTGAGGGGGTCGGTACGTGCCTGGGTGGCGAACAGGGCGACAAGATCGGCCCGGTCGATCGCGGCGCCAATTTCAGCAGCGACCAGCTCGACGATGTCCAGGGCATGCTCTGGTGTGCGCGGGATCGACTCGTAGAAGCCGACGACGAGCACGGCCATCCTGCGTCCGCCTCGAGTGACTGGCTGGAACAGCACGGCCCGAACCCCAGCGAGCCAGGATGTCCGTGTCGCGGTCCGCGGGTTGGCGGCGGTGTCTGCGATGTAGGTCCTCGTCCCGGTGCGCCAGGCCTCTGCCGTGGCCGAGGTTTCGTCCTGCGGGTCGATGCGCGTCGACCCCCGGTCGACCCCATCGGTGCTGGCAGTGGCGACCAGGGTCCCATCGGCGTGCGGCTCGACCAGGACCGCGAACGCGGCACCGGTGACGACCTGAGCCGCTGCGCACAACTCCGGGCGCGGATCGGCCCCGGCCGTCAGTGCGCGCGTGACGGCGCCCAAGGCGGCTAGGTCGGCGGTGCGCTGGCGGGATTGGTCGACCAGCTTCTGGATGGCAGACCCGGAGAGCAGCCCGATGACGACCCAGAGGACCGCCCCACGCCACTCGCCAATGGGATACAGCGGCGGGCCCACAAAGATCAGTGGCGCAAGGAACGTGGCAGCCGTTCCAACGATAGCGAGCCGGAGCTGGGTCCGGCTGCCGTACATCGCCATCCAGAGGAGGGGCAGCATCACCAGCGGGGCATAGCCCGAGCTCGCCCCGCCCCCGGTGTCGCGCAGCAGCGCGATTACTGGGAA
This sequence comes from Micrococcales bacterium, assembly GCA_003132125.1. Lineage (GTDB taxonomy): Bacteria > Actinomycetota > Actinomycetes > Actinomycetales > Dermatophilaceae > UBA4719. Next base: position 2,460 of record PKWT01000488.1, read on the forward strand.
GGAGCTCAACGGAAAAGACGCCTCGCACCAGGCGGGCAGGCGCACCCACGGGACGCGCAGCGCCGCCGTTATCAGGATGGCAGTCAATACCCCACCAGCAACGAGCATGGGCCAGTTCGATAACGAGGTCGGCGGCAACAGCACAAGCACCACCGCGCTGATCGCGACACCAGCGAAGGGTGCGAGACGGCCCAGTGCCCCAGGGTCGCTCAGCGGGCGCATCGACGTCGCGCCCGACCCAGTGGAGGTTTCCCGTCGCCCCCGATGCCCGAGTCCTGTCGGCGTGGCTGCCGACCTTTCGACTGTCGGATCGTCCTGCACCGTCACCGGGCGCTCGCTTCCACTCGTCGTCAGCCGGGATACGGGGATACGGGGATGCGGGGATGCTGCATCCCGGCTGACGTGGCCAACTCGATAGACACGATAGACACATCGGGTTTTATCAGCTCCCCTCGTCGCCATCGCCTTGGCCTTCTGATGGATCGCGCGGACGCGAAGGCCTTCCAGCGGGCCTCGCCCGATACGGGTATGACGGCGCGCGCATTGTGCAATCGAACGTGCTATTCCGGTTGTTGGACGCTACACGGCGTTTGTCTTCCACATGGGGTCGCTATCTGTATCCGTCGAGGACGGCGCGCAGCGCCGCCCGCAGGCGGGTCCTGCGTCGCGAAGCGGCGCACTTGACTTGATACAGGGCAATTCGGCAGGCGCGAGGACCAGAAGGTCAAATA
>PKWT01000289.1 GCA_003132125.1 Micrococcales bacterium
CGCCCACCCGACCCCGCAAAACCCTCGGCTGGAAGACCCCGGCCGAGGCCCTCGACGAGCAACTACGCTCGATCGAACAAGCCGGTGTTGCTACCACCGGCTTGTTCGATCGAGCGTAGTTGCTCGTCGAGGGCCTCGGCCGGGGTCTTCCAGCCGAGGGTTTTGCGGGGTCGGGTGTTGAGCGCCTCGGCGACGGCGTCGAGGTCTTCGGCGCTCCACCGGGCCAGGTCGGTGCCCTTGGGGAAGTACTGGCGCAGCAGCCCGTTGGTGTTCTCGTTGCTCGGCCGCTGCCATGGGGAGTGCGGATCGGCGAAGTAGACCGGCAACCCGGTCTGGACCTTGAGCTGCGCGTGCTGGGCCATCTCTGCGCCCTGGTCCCAGGTCAGCGAGCGTCGCAGGTGCCGGGGCAATGTCTTGATAGTGGCGATGAGGCCGTCGCGGGCCTGCTCGGCTTTGTAACCGTCGGGTAGGTGAACCAGCATGACGTAACGGGTGCTTCGCTCGACCAGCGTGCCGATCGCCGAACCGTTGTTCTTACCGATGATCAAGTCGCCTTCCCAATGTCCTGGCACTGCGCGGTCCTCGGCTTCGGCAGGTCGCTGACTGATCAGCAGTGCGTCGTCAAAGAACCGCGGCCGGCGGGCATCGCCACGACGCTGCGGCTTGCGCACAGCGCGGCCGGTGCGCAGGCACCGGGCCAACTCCCGGCGCAGCTCGCCTCGGCCCTGCACGTAGATCGCCTGATAGATCGTCTCGGCCGACACGTGCATCCTCATATCGTCGCTGAACTCTCGCCGCAGCGTCTCGCTGATCTGCGTCGGGCTCCACCGCAACTTCAACCGCGACCGGATGGCCCTCATCAGCGGTGGGTGCATCTCCACCTTGCTCAGTTTGGGTCGCCGGGCCCGCTGCTCAGCGCGTCTGTCGGCCTGAAAGGGCCCGTACCGGCCACCCGCCGGATCGGCGTTGCGGCGAACCTCACGGCTCACCGTCGACGGCGCGCGGCTGATCGCTGAGGCGATGGCACGGATCGTCAGACCCTCGCGAAGGCCATCGGCGATGTGCTCCCGTTCCAGCACCGACAAATAGCGCGACGACGTCGAACGGGGCCGGGGTATCCCGTGCCGGTTCGCCTCCTGCAACCACTTCGTTCCCTGTCGACGATGCACACCGACGAGTATCGAGGCCCTCGTATTGTCGAAACCCCTACGGCGCGCCGCCCAATACTCATCTCTCAACCGCCGCATCTCCGTCGGTGACCTCATCCGCAACAACCCCTTCCGTTCGGGCTGTTGCGACGACCACTAGAACCCGGGGAATGGCTTGCGGGAACGCAGCAGGTCAGACACTGTCCGCGTGAGGGTATGTCCCGTAACACCCGACCGATAGAACCTCCCGCGCGCCATACGCACACATGATCACGTGCCAGTTCCTTGGAAGTGAGACGCCTCGACCGAAGAACCGACTCGACCACCGCGCCCGTGTCCGTCCAATCCCAGAAGTTAGGTCCGGAGTTGCGTGTCAAGGTGATGGTCGCAGGGTCCTCGACTCAGCGGCTGTGGGTCGCTTCGATCCCCTTACTTTCGGGCGAGCACCCGAGCGCCATCCGGCCGACCTTCGCCGTCTGGCGAGACATTGCCGGTAGAGGGTCTGCAGGGAGACCCCGAGCTCCTTGCAGAGCTCGCTGACCTTCGTGTCGGGCTTGCCCATCCAGGCCATCGCGAGCCGCACCTTCGCAGGCGCCATCGTGAACGGCCGGCCCCCGGTCCGTCCTCGAGCACGCGCCGAGGCGAGGCCCGCGATCGTCTGTCCGCGGCAATCGACACCACCGCCGCACTGGCAGAACTTGAGCGCGAGCCGATCTCGGAGCGCGTCATCCCCGTACACGCGGGGGGCACGTCGCGTGAACTCGTGGGACCGGTCGGGACACCAGACCTAGTCTCAGTCTTAGTCTCGTTCGCTGAAGTTCTCCCCCGTGCGCGGACGTCCTTGGTCGGCATGGCAGGCCGCCAAACGGCCTCCCGAACATGGCTGAACACGGCAATTCACAACTCGAAAGCGTGTAACGGGGTAACCCGTTCGTGGGTTCGAATCCCACCGCCACCGCTCGTGGTCGTCCGGGGCCGTTCCGGGAGCGAACGGTCACGGCCGTGTCACACACGCTCAGCGAGGTCAGGCTGGTAGCTCGCGGCGAGGAGATGCTCACGTCCGGGCGTCAGTTCAACTGGTTGCCCGGCGCAGTCAGTGGCGGCCGCGTGCCGGTGAGACCTGCTGGGTCTGCCCAGACTGCGGGCGCTCAGTTCATTCAGGACGTGCCGCAGCCCTGTGAAGGAGTCTTTAGAGCAACCCAACCGGGGGCAGTCCCACGCGAATCTTCACGTCGTTGGGGCCTGGTGTCGGTTCGGGCCGTTTGGTCAGGGTGAGACCGGGCCCTGCAGCACTTTTGTAGAGAGCTTTCATTGTGTGTACTCCGAGAGTGAGGTTCCCGGCTGATCAGAACTCCCGACATGGTGAGAAGATTCACGCAATCGCAACAGGCCGCGGACACCGCTGCTCTGGCTGGGCCGGATTGCATCGCCCCAGGTCAACGGCTTCCAAGCTGATAAATCGCGTCGTGAATGCGGACGCGGGCAATCAGTTCATCGCCCCGAGCTCACAGCATCCTTCTCACATGCCGCTGCACCTCGAGCGTTCGGGAGGCGCGGAAACCGTTGCGAGACAACAACCATGGTCAAACTGGGCGCCACCTATGTCAGGAGTTCTGGCTGATCGAACCGGCAGAACAAACTCGGCTGGGCGATCGCTCCAGCTCGCCGACGGCACGCTGGTCGTCGGCGCGTTTAGATCCCGGTGGCTCAGTGCAGAAAGTGGCCTAGCGGCCACCGTCCTGACGTTCGACGGCCTCCACTGGGACCGTGGAGACGAGGTCGCAAGCGTGCGCGTTGCTCATCGCCTATCCGCGTGGAAAGCTGCGAGATCCAGTGCGAGCGCCGCTGTCCAGCTGAAGTTCCGGGTACCGTGCGGAGCACCGGTCCACGGGTCGACGTACTCGGGGAATTGGTGCTCCAGCGCGAGAGCGCGCAGATTCGCGGACAACGCGTCGGCCTCGCGGTCGCGTCCGTGGGTCCGCAGACCCCGGATCACGAGCCAGGTCATGTTGAACCACGCGGGACCGCGCCAGTACTGGGTCGGCTGGAAGTCCTCCGCCGTGACGTCGTAGCTCGGGACCATGAGCGGCCTGCTCCCGAGAAATCGCGGTCCCAACACGGTCCGCAGCACCGCCGGAGCCTGGGACAGGCCGGGGAGGATCAGCGGGACCACACCCGAGATCGTGGCCTTGCGCACCAGGGTGTCGTCGATGACGTCGCGGGCCACGAACAGGCCGAGTTCCTCGTCGTACAGACCGCCGAGCGCCGCGGTGAGCTCGGCGGCGCGCACCCGGTGCGGGGCAGGATCGCGGCCGATCGCGGCCGCGATGTTGGCGAGCGAGAGCTCCGAGCGCGCCCACAGGGCGTTGAAGGTCGGATCCTCCATCAGGAAGCGGTCCTCACCGCGGAGGTCATCGCACTCCCGGTCCCGATACTGCTCGGCCAGCCAGAAGTACTTGCCGTACTCCTTTTCGCTCGGTCGTTCACTCAGGTCAGCGTGCAATAGGTCGGGCCGGCGGATCTGGTGCTGCGGCGTGCTCGGCACCCGGACGAGCGCCTTGTCCCACAGCGGGGAGTTGTCCATGCCGGACTCCCACGGATGGACGACGCTCGCCAGTCCGCGCCCGCCCCGGTCGCGACGGGTGCCGAGGTATTCGTGCCAAGCGACCAGCCGTGGGTACAAGCGAGGCAGGAAATCCCGTGCGCGGGATGCGGCGGGGTCCGCGCGGTGCACTTCCCACGCCGCCCAGGCGTGGTTGGGAGGCTGGATCAGCCCAGCGGTGGGGATCGACGGTGCAGCCGGGATCTGCGTGGACCCCCAGAACGACGCGCCCGGGGAGTAGTCGCCGTCCCGGCTGACGTCGTAGATGATCTGCGGGATGCGCCCGTCGGCCCACTGACCNNCGGAGTCCCAGCTCCACTGGTGGGGATAGAGCCCGGTCGCCGGGAGGGTGTACGAGCCCGTCCAGTTGGCATCGAGGACGCCGATCGCCGCCGCGGCCAGGTCCCCTGCGACGGGTGGCGCGCTCACGAACACCTGCCCAATGCGAGAACCATGGTCAGGCGCTTCTTGTCAGGGATTTTGGGAATGGGGAAGCCGGTGGTGCGGTGGCGAGCAGTCGACGAGTGGTGTCCAGTCCCCATCGGTCGAGGTGGGCGGCCCGGTCGGAGGACGAGCGCAGGCCGCCGTGCGGCTCGATGACGGCGGAGATACCCGAGTACCAGGTACGGACGCGGACGGGGCCGGCTGTCAGGGCCTGCTGGTCGCAGCTGACCAGCTCGACCACGCGGGGCGCGGAGAACTGCACGATCTGGGGCACGAGAGAACTCTTTCCGCTCGGGGACGATCAACCCTTCTCGGCGCCGGCAGTGAGCCCTTCGGTGAGCAGCCGTTCGCTGGCGAAGAAGATGACGATGATGGGCAGGGTCAAGATCACCGAGCCGGCCATCAGCACGGTGGTGGGGACCTCGATGCTTCCGGAGAGCTGGGACAGCCCGAGCGACACGGTCCAGTTCTCGCGTCGATCGAGGAGGAACAGCAGCGCGAAGAGGAACTCGTTCCAGGCGATCATGAAGATGAACAGACCGCTGGAGATGATCGCCGGCATCGCGAGCGGCAGGCTGATCCGCCGCATGACTTGGAGCCGGGTGCACCCGTCGATGGCGGCCGCCTCTTCAAGACTCACCGGGATGGTGTCGAAGTAGTTGCGGAGCATGTAGATCGAGACCGCCACGATTTGCGCGACGTAGACGATGACCAGTGCGACCAACGACCCCCGCAGCCCGATCCGGGTGAAGAACACGAACAGCGGAACAGCGAGCAGGATGCTCGGGAAGAAGTACACCGCCAGGAAGAGCGCGCTGATCTGTCGGTGTCCGAAGAACCGCAGCCTGCTGACCGCGTAGGACCCGGGTATCGCCACGAGGAGAGTGACTGCGACGGTTCCGAGAGCGACGAGCAGGCTGGTGCGCATGAAGGCGAGGAAGCCCTGCCCGCCACCGCTCTCGGGCTTCAGTACGGAGATGTAGGTATCGAGGTGCAGCTCTGCCGGGGACACCCACAGGGCTCCGGGGTTCTGCAGGACCGCGTCGAGCGGACGAACCGAGAGGATCACCATGTAGTAGAAGGGAAATAGGGTCACCACGAGCAGGGCTGCGATCACCAGGCGCCGCAGCACGCTGAGGACCCGGTTCTCCACCATATCCCGAGACCACCCGCGCCTGGGAGCAGGCTCAATGCCTGCCGAGCCGACGGGACGTGCGCGGAGCTGCCTCACTTTCACGTCACCTCCTCCTTCTTCGCGAACTTGCGTAGATAGATGCCCACCAGCACGGCGAGGATGACGGCCAGGACCAGCGCCTGCGCCGAGGCAGAGCCGATGTCGCCTCGGGCGGTGAGGAGGTCGAACACCCGCACGGCCACGACCTGCGTGCCCGCGCCACCGCCGGTGAGCAGGTAGATGTCATCGAAGCCGTTGAACGTCCAGATGAACCGCAGCACCGACAGCATTGCGATCGTCGGCAGCAACTGCGGCAAGATCACGTACCGGAAGCGCTGCGTCGGCGTCGCGCCGTCGACCTGGGCGGCCTCCTCCAGGCTGGCCGGGGCGGCCTGGAGCCTGGCGGTGAGAAAGAGGAACACAAACGGGAAGGTGCGCCATGCTTCGAAGGCGATGACCGTCAGGAGCGCGGTCGGGACGGTGAAGTGCCAGCCCAGCGGGGACACCTCGTCACTGGTCGCGCTGAGGAACGCGACCGGCTTATCCCAGCCGAGCAGCCGGGTTCCCCAGTAGTTCACGACCCCGAACTGCGGGTTCAGCATCGTCTTCCAGACGAAGGTCGCGGCGACGACGGGCGCGATGTACGGCAGCAGCATCGAGGCCCGGACGAAGTTGCGGCCGCGGAAGGGTTTGCGGAGCGCCAGGGTCGCGACGAGCCCCAGGCCGATGGCCGCCGCCGTGCTGAGCACCGCATAGACTATCGTCGTCCAGAGCGCCTCCAGGAAGCCGGGGGAGGTCAGCGCGTCCTGGAAGTTGGCGAGCGTGTACTTCCCGAAGAGTCCCGCCGACCGCAGGTTCATCAGCCGGATCCGCTGGAACGCGAGCATGATCGTCCACAGGATGGGCAGGACGACCACGACCA
>PKWT01000054.1 GCA_003132125.1 Micrococcales bacterium
GCCTTCGTCCGCTACTTCTACTCACAGCTAAACGTTGCATGGAGCAAGCCTCAAGCAGGTTTGATCTCCGTCTTGAGCGCCCCGACCTGCAAGACCTGCGTGAACTTCGAAGCGGAGGCATTGAAGAGCGTCGCCACGAAAGAGCGGGTCGTCGGTCAAAGCATTGTTCTCGACTCCGTCGACACTTCCGACGCAACGAACCCGGCCAAGATGACGGTCCTGGCAATCGGCTACCAGCCCAAGACAATTGTGATTGACGCCTCGGGCAAGACCGTCGAGGCCTTGCCGCGAGAACATGTGCGCACCCTAGCCTCGATCTTTCATGCCTCGGCTGTTGAGCGTCGTTGCGGCTGCAAGTCGCCGACTGGTGTTGATTCTGTCATTGGGGTGTGACGGTGGCCCGAGTGTCGTCTCGGGTGGGCGCCGGTTCCAGGTGGTCGGGGGTCGCGCGGTGGTTGTTGGGACGGGTGGACTGATTCCTACCCAGGGACCGCGAGGGCTCGTAGTCGTCGGACGCCTTCGTTGACGAGATCGACCCAGGGGCCTTTGGTCGCGAGGTGGAGGCGGACCTGCCGACCTGTGCGTGCGATTGTCGCCGGGAGGGTGAACAGGCGTAGCCGCAATCGCTTGGGTTCCCAGCGTCTGGCGGTGTGTCCATTCAGGGCGAGCATCTGCATCCATGCGGTGATCTCGACCGCCAGGGCGACGATGGCGCACCAGATCCGGTTTTGGTCAAACCCTTGAAGAGGCAGGTTCATCAAACCGGTGTCCTTGGAGACCCTGATCCGGTCCTCGCAGCGGGCCCGGCGGCGGTGCCGCAACTCCAGGTCGGGCAGTTGGGTGCCGGGACCGCCAGTGGCGGTGTTGGTCGCGAACGCGGTGACCCGGTGTCCGTCGACGTCGGTGATCCGTAGCTGCGCGCCGGGGTGGGGACGTTCCTTGCGGACGATCACGCGCATCCCTGCCGGCCACCCGGTCATGTCCAACAGGCCGGTGAGCTCGGCGACCCACGCGCCGTCGCGGATCTCGTCGTGGGCATCATAGGCCGGGGTCCACACATCAGCCGGGATCAGCTCCAACACCTCGGAAGTGTTGTGGGGCAATGGGAATCCGACCGAGTACGACAACCGCTGACCGCTCATCCAGGTCAGGACCTTGTGGGTGCACCCGGCACTGTCGGTGCGGATCAGCACCTTTCGGCCCGCACGTTGACCCCGGCGATGGGCGGGCAGTTGGGCCAGGGCGTCCTTGATGACCGTAATGTGGTCGGTCGCGGTGTTGGAGCCCGCGTTGCCCGGGCGCAGCAGCACCGACAACGGTTCACCGGTCCCCGCCGCGCCATGATCAACGAACGACCACAACGGGTGAAAACCGAAGCCCTTCTTGTAGGTCGGGGCAGCCTGTTCCTTCTCCGAGTGCGAGCCCACCAACGTCGCGTCCAGGTCCACGATCACCGGCGTGCGTGCGCTGGCATCGTGGTCAGGTGCGTGGGTCCCGGCCAACTTCCAGGCCCGCGCCCGGGCGACTGCACGGGCGGTGTCGATGGCCGCCAAGGCCGCTGGGGCGTCGCCGGCCAGCGCTGTGATCGTCCGTGAGACCGTGGCGTCAGATGCCACCCGCCCATACACATTCGGTTCGCTTCGCACCAACGCGATGTCGGCCAAGCAGTCCCCACCCAGGGCCAACGTCACCGCCAGATCGACCACGACCTTGGCCGGGTCATGGACCGCCAACGGCTTACGCCAACCGGCCAGCGCCACCGAGAGCGCCGATCCTAAACCCGACGCAGCGATCGTCTCCGTCAACAGCACCCCACCGGCCTGACCCACCGCCCCAGAGCTGGCCGTGTCGACCTGGATACGCGGATAGAACCCGGTACTATTACTCACCTGGAAGGTGCTCCTCGAACGTGCGATTAGTGGGCCTCAACAATCCACATTCTCGCAGGTCAGGAGCACTTTTCAGTTCTCCGACACCACCTCAAGACAGCGCCTCACGAAATCTCGAGGCTAGTGACCGTTCAGTGGAGAGCCGATGGCTGGCTCCTTGGCGAAATCCAGAGTCTGGCGTGACCTCCAGACGGCCGATCCTGACGCTCGGCCTCTCCCTGGTCATCTTGACTGGGCTGCCCGTCGCCTCCGCTGGCGCTGACGATTGCGGCCACAAGATCAACTGCAATGTGGCCTCCGGTGGCGCGGAAGTGGGGATGACCCGCGAGGAACTCGCCAACTATCAACAGGGCCGCGACGCGAAGACGGGCGCCGCCAGCAAGCGGACCTTCGAGTACACGAGCGTGTACGCCTGCCCGACCAACATCCCGGGTGACACGACTGCAGACGTCCCGTGCACGGGCGCAATCCAGGGCTGCGCAGGAAACACACCGGAACAAGGGCAGGGTCCACTGGTCCGGCTATACCGTCGCGAGCTCGACTCCTCGGGCAACCCGATGGGCGGTTGGACGGGCATCGGCACCACCTGCTTCCCGGATCTGGTGCCGGGCAAACCGGTGCTCGGCCTCGGACAGATCCTGGCGGCGTTCCACAACACTCCTTGGGCCAAGCCGACGGCGCACATCCAACCCGAAGGCAACGTCACCCTCGTCACGCTGGCCACGTACTTCGAGGTGAACTGGCCGACCGCCGGGTTCCAGCCCGGTGAGATCGACACCGTCACCCTGCTCGGCACCCCGGTCCGGATCCGCCCCACGGTCCAGGCCTATACATACGTCTTTGGCGACGGCACC
>PKWT01000319.1 GCA_003132125.1 Micrococcales bacterium
TACAGGGATGACCTGCGACGACATTGGTAGCGGGGGCAGGATTTGAACCTGCGACCTCCGGGTTATGAGCACACAAGGCCACAGTCCAAACGTGCCTACTCGTCCTATTCGTCTCTACACTCCAACGAAGATCGCCCTGACTGTCTCCTGGTGCCTCGAGCATCCCGCCCCATCCCACCGCGTCTCGGTCAGAAATCTGGTCAGAAACCCGAGCCCATGCACCACCGGCATTGACAACCTTGGTCTGCTTGGGCCGGCGCCTTGGGCTGGCACCAGGATCGTCTCGCGTGGGTTGGGGTGATGCTGCGCGATGGGCGGCTCCTGGAAGGCTGTTAGTTTGCTTGTCCAGTCGCGGATCTATCCCGCTTCGATGACGGTGCACACCACCGTTGCAGTGCTGCCTCCGAAGTTCAGTGTCGCAAAGCGCCGGGCGCCCTCGACCTGGTAGCCGGTCGCCTGTCCGGTCACCTGTAGATAGCTGTCGAGCAGCATCCGTACTCCGGTCGCCCCGACGGGGTGGCCACCGCCGATGAGGCCGCCGCTGGGATTGATGGGCAGTTGGCCGTCTCGCTCGGTGATGCCGCTGTCGATCGCGTCTGCGCTGCACCCGGGCTTGGTGATCCCGAAGTGGTCGATGGCCAGGTACTGCGAGATGGTGAAGCAGTCGTGGGTCTCGATGCCGTCGAGCGCAAAGACGTCCTGGATCCCGGCCCGGGAGAACGCGTCGGAGATCGCGTCCCGAATGTGCGGGAACACGTACTCAGCGTTGGCACTGGCATCGAGCTTGTCCTGCAGGTGCAGGGAGGCGTTGCGGTGTCCCCAACCGGTGATCCGCGCCACGGGTCCTTGAGCCGTGCCGCGGGTCTCCCGCAGCCATCGGTCGGAGACCAGGACGATGCCGGCCCCGCCGTCGGTGACCTGGCTGCAGTCGTAGCGCCGCACCCGCCCGACGACCTGAGGGTTCGCTTCGTCGTCGTCGGTGAAGCACGCCGGAGGTGTCACCCAGCTGCGGGTCTGCGCCTTGGGATTGGTCTTGGCGTTGGCGATGTTCTGAGCGGCGATGCGGCGCAGGTGCTCATCATTCAGTCCGTAGCGTCGGTCGTACTCCTCGGCGATCTGGGAGAACGTGAACGGCCATACGAAGTCCTGTCCCTCGCCTTCGTGCCCGACCCAGGCAGCGGACGCCAGGTAGCCGGCTCCGACAGTCCCTGGCACGTTTCTCTCGACCTCGACACCGAGAACGAGGGCGACGTCGTACCGGCCCGACTCAAGATCAGCCATGGCCGCCATGACCGCCACACCTCCCGACGCGCAGGCCGCCTCATGCCGCGTTGCAGGCACGCCGGACAGGTCTGGGACGACGCTGGCCACCATGGACCCCAAATGGCCCTGCTTGACGTAGAACTCCCCCATCGCGTTGGCGACGTGGATGACCTCGACCTGCGACGCCGAGATGCCGGCTGCCGCCAGCGTGCCGGTGGCGGTCTCCTTGACCAGGTCGCCGATCTCCAGCGACTCCTTGGTCAAGTTGCGGGCGAAGTCGCTCTGGTAGCCGCCGATGATCCAGACAGGTTGCTGCGTCGTCATATTCGGTCCTCTCTTGAACATGTAGCAGTGTTCATGCCAGGCCGGAAATGAGGTCTGGCTCGGTCGCCGCACGGACCTCGGCTTCGGTGACACCCGGCGCACACTCCACCAGTCGGAGGCCTTCGTCAGTGACGTCTATGACGGCTAGGTCGGTGATGATGCGGTGCACGACCCGCTCCCCGGTGAGTGGCAAGGAGCATTCCTTGACGATCTTGAAGTCGCCGTTCTTGGCGAGGTGCTCCATGAGGATGATGACTCGCCGCGCACCATGCACGAGGTCCATGGCCCCGCCCATGCCCTTGATCATCTTGCCGGGGATCGTCCAGTTGGCGAGGTCGCCGGAAGCGGACACCTGCATGGCCCCCAGAATCGCTGCGTCGATCTTGCCGGAGCGGATCATCCCGAAGCTGGTGCTGGAGTCGAAGAAGCTGGCACCTGGCAGGACGGTTACGGTCTCTTTGCCGGCGTTGATCAGGTCTGGATCCTGCTCGCCCTCGACGGGGTAGCGCCCGGTGCCGAGGATGCCGTTCTCGGATTGCAGGACCAGCTCGATGTCCGTGTCGACGTAGTCGGGGACGAGAGTCGGCAGGCCGATGCCGAGGTTGACGTAGTCCCCGTCATGCAGCTCCTGCGCGGCTCGGAAGGCCATCTGCTCCCTGTTCAGTGCCACAGTCCCTCCCCTGCGTTCGTAAGCTGGAGCGGTCGTGTTGTCAGCCGCTCGATCCCCTTGTCCACGGCCTGCGCCGCAGTCAGCGGGACAACGCGGTCGATGTATACCCCGGGCAAGTGGATCGAGTCCGGGTCGAGCTCTCCAGGCTCGACCAGGTGTTCCACCTCGGCAATCGCGATCTTGGCAGCCATCGCGCAGACCGGGTTGAAGTTGCGGGCTGCCTTGCGGAAGACCAGGTTCCCGTGTCGGTCGCCCTTCCAGGCGCGCACCAAGGCGAAGTCAGCAGGTAACGCGCGCTCGAGCAGATAGGTCCTGCCGTCGAACTCCGCGGTGAGTTTCGCCGGGGACTCAACGGTGACCGAGCCGTCCGAGTCATACAGCCAGGGCAGACCGCCCATCGCGACCTGGGTTCCCATACCGGTCACGGTGTAGAAGGCCGGTATGCCGACGCCGGCGGCTCGCAACCGTTCAGCCAGGGTCCCCTGGGGGGTGAGCTCCACCTCGAGCTCACCACTGAGGTACTGATGGGCGAACTCCTTGTTTTCGCCGACATAGGACGCGACGATCCTGCGAATCTGTTTGTTGTCCAGGAGCCTCCCGAGCCCTACTCCATCGATTCCACAGTTGTTGGAGATCATCTCCAGGTCGGTGATCCCACGCTCGACCAGAGCATCAATAAGGGCCGTTGGGATACCACAGATACCGAAACCACCGGCCGCGATGATCGCACCACTGGGGATGTCGGCGACGGCCTCCGCCGCCGTGAGAACTACCTTGTCCATCCTCTTCTGTCGCTTCACATCCAGGCTCCGAGCATGGTGTTGAAAGAGACAACTGTCCAACCGGTCGGGAACGCAAGGGGCTTCATGGGTTTCCTTCTCGTTGGCATCAGGTGGTCTTGCTGGACTGGAATCCCCAGCCCATCTTTTCTTCTCTTTCTCAGACCAGTTTTGCCAGTTGAGACAAGACGGTCTCCGGCACAGCGTGGGCCGGGATCTCCGCGAACAGGAAGTCGCCCGAGGACGCGCTCGCGCCGTCGGACAGCCAGTACTCCGGCGGCACCAGTGCTCCGGTCATCGAAGATCCGAGGATGTTGACGCCGTCGTGGGTGCGGCGTGCGAGCTCCCACCGGTAGTTGAGGGTGACGTTCGAGACCGGGGTGTAGGCCGAGTTGTCGACCAGCGGCAGGAAGCCCTCACCGGTCCAGCGCTCGTCGAGCAGGAGCATGGACACCGGCAGCATCGACAGCTTCCGCAGCCAGCCCGCGACGTGCATGGCCGCGTTCTCGGCGTCGTCGATGGTCAGATCGGCCACGGTGCCGGCGCCGCTGAGTTCATGGGTGAGCGCCAGCCAGAGCATCGGCGAGGGGATCTGCAACACCAGGGGGGCCGACGAGGTCTTGGACACGATGGTGGCCAGCTCCAGAGCCATGGACGCCGTCGTCTCGTTCGCCAGGAGAGTCTTGAGGGCGAAGCCAGTGCGCGACCTCGTGGAAAGGGAAGCCCGCAAGCCATCGTTGGTGGCGAGGGCGTTGGCGTACAGCGTGCCCAGATCGAGGAGGGCCACATCGGGCTTGAGCAGCCCCTGTGCCTGTCCGAAGAAGTTCGAGTATGCCGTCGGCTGCTGCCAGGGGACTTCCCGGCCCTGAAGAATCACGGACTGTGCGTACTCATGGAAATCGAGCACCACGGCCCGGGCCCGGCCCGACTGGGGCTGGGTGATCACTTCTGCGAGCGTGATTGTCATGAGAGGCCTTTCAGAGTGTGGAGCGGACGATCAGGGGTTTCAGGGCCAGAGGGATGACCCGGGTGGTGTTCCCCGTCCGGACCGGCTGCAGTCGGACGGGGAACACCGCTAGGGAGGACGTCGGCCGGCAGGGTGAACCGGGCCGGGTACGTCAGGACTTGTGAGTGACTTCTTCGCCGTACTTCTTCTCGAGCTCGAGCACCCGTGCCTCGAGCTTGTTGATCTTCAGCACCCGGCGGTCAGGCACCATGATCAGCGGCAGCTCACTGAGCTTGCCCTTCACCCGCTCGGGCGCCATCTTGCCCCAGTGGGTCGCGATCAGCTCCTCGTCGTTGTCCTGGCCCCAGGAGCCGTAGTAGAG
>PKWT01000025.1 GCA_003132125.1 Micrococcales bacterium
TCGCATCAGAGGCCCTTTCCCAGTGGGAGAGGGCCTCTTGCTTTGGCCATGTGTAACCAATGTGTAGCCGGAATCTTCAAGGAATCGCCTGGAAGCAGAGATTCTGCGGGAGCCTTGGGACGGTTGAGCATGCTTGAGACGTCGGCGGCGGCGATCGCGGGGTGAGTTTCCGGGTGACTGCCGGCGCTCAAGGCACCGGTTACCCGTTCCGGTGTTCGCGACCCGGGGACACTGTCGGGGTTACAAAACGCGTTCTTTACCGCTGACGAGTGCGCGACCCCGTCGGACGCATCATGGACGTAGGACTCGATCTGCGGCTGAATGTTCTGACGGTCGCATGGGTCACGGCCACGCGCGCCGAGTCAGAACTTGCCTCGTGTGCAGCGGGTGGATATTCGAGCACGTCGATCTGCATGAAACGCTCTTTGGCGGCTGCGAGACCAGGCACCAGGGGTGGCCGGTCGAGCACACCACCAGTGAAGCCCGCAGCCTCGATGTCGTCGCGAGCGGGAGCGGCGACCAGGTCGTCGAGGTTGTGCTGGGTGCCGGAGATCAGGGGGTGCAACGTAGGTGCGGGAAGGGAGCTGCTTCGCAGAGTCTGCGCTGAAAGCCACGTGGGCCACACATGAAGTCTTCTAGCGATACTCCTCGCGCAGTTTGTACTTGAGAACCTTGCCACCGACCGTCTCGGGGAGTGCATCGACAAAGATGACCGCCTTGGGGGTTTCGAATCCGGCCAGTCGCTCCCGGCAGAAGGCGATGATGTCGCTCTCGGAGGGGGCGCTCCCATCGCGCGGCACGACGATCGCAGTGACGGCCTCACCCCATCTGTCATCTTGAACACCGATGACTGCGGCCTTGGCTACGTCGGGATGTTGCACCATGACGGACTCGACCCGGATCGTGGAGACGTTCTCGCCCCCAGACTTCACGATGTCTTTGAACCGGTCGACCATGATCCGCAGCCCATTCTCGTCGTAGACGCAGCTGTCGCCGGAGTGGAACCAGCCATCCCGGAATGCTTCCGTGGTGGCGGCCTCGTCAAGGTAGTAGCCAGCGGTGATCGCGGGGGAGCGGTAAACCGCCTCGCCGGGCACCCAGGCGCGACCCTCCAGGCTCTCCCCGGCTGCGTCGATGACGACCGAGGCGAGCATCGGGTTGGGGACTCCCACGTTGTTCTGCTGAGGTGCCGTGCGCTGGTAGGTGTCCGACCACTTGTCGGGCCAGAACCTGTGGCACGAGATGCTCTCCGTTTGTCCGAAGATCGCGACGGCGACGAGATCCTGGCCGCAGATCTCTTTGAGTGTGCTCAGGGTTGCCGGCGCCAGGGCAGCCCAGCCGTAGACGACAACCTTCAGCGAGGTCACGTCGTGATCGGCCGCTCGGCCGCGCAGCTCGGCAGCCAGCGCCGTGACCATGGCAGGTGACCCGCTCCACAAGGCGGTGATCCGCTCGCCGCGGATGGCGTCGGCGATCGCCTCGGCCGTTGGCCGTCGGCCGATGAGCAGAACTCCTCCGGCGAGGAAGGCGGGGAACGTGAAGACCTGGTCGCCCGAGTGGTAGATGATCGGCAGAAAGGTAGCAAGCCTTAGGTCGCACTCGATGTGAACACCGCGAGTCAGCGTCAAGGCGAAACTGTAGGCCGCGAACATGGTGCTCGAGTGCGAGATCATCACGCCCTTGGGAAGCGCCGTGGTGCCGGACGTGAAGAGGATCTCCCAGATGTCGTCGCCATGGATCTCGACGTCGGGCTCCGTCTTGGGCTGGTCCCGCACGAAGTCGGCAAAGGAGAGGCTGTCCTTGACCGGCCCCCCGCCAATGGTGATCGTAACGTCGACCGAGACCCCCGCCGCGCGCAGCGGTTCTCCGACCCGCGGCCACAACTCCGCGTCAACGACCGTGAAACGCGGTCTGACCCGCTCGATGAGGTGGCCGATCACATCTGCCGCCAGAGAAGGGTTGATAGGGACGACGACCAGCCCGGCTTTGGCTGCGCCGATCTTGAATAGGTATGCGTCAACGGAGTTCTCACACACGAGCAGAACGCGATCGCCCTTCTCGAGCCCACGCGACAGGAGTCCTTGGGCCACCTGATTCGCGAGCTGGTCGGCCTGCCGGTAAGTCAGTCGCGACAGGTCCTGGTGCCCGTAGGCGCCCGCCCAGCCGATAAGGACCTCCTTGTCCGGGTAGCTCCAGGTCAGGCGCTCGAAGACGTCGCCGACGCTCACTCTCTCCCATCGATTGACGGCACGACGATGGGTGAGATTGGTGACATCAATGCTCATCGTTACCCTGCTCATGGTCGAGGATGAAGCGAATATTGGTTAACTAGACGCTAGCGGTCCGGCGCGCAGTTGGGTAGAGGTGCGCAACTCGGGTGAAATGGGCGCTGGAGTCTTCGGACCTGCTCATTGATTGACATGAGTAGTTACTCGCGATTAACGTTCACACTTCCAACGAGGAGGTTGTGGTGCCGGTCCTGAGATCCCAGCTGGACCTGTCGAGCCAGGCTTGTGTGCAAAATCGCGAGGACCAGCTGGCTGCGGTGGCCGCACTCGATGAGCAGCTCGAACTGGTGCGCGCTGGGGGCGGCTCGAAATACGCGAAGCGTCACCACGACCGGGGGCGGTTGCTAGTCAGGGAACGCCTTGAGCTCCTGCTCGATCAGGACTCGCCGTTCCTTGAGTTCTCCGCCCTGGCGGCCTGGGGCACGGAGTTCACCGTCGGCGCGAGCATTCTCACCGGGGTGGGAGTCGTCTCCGGCGTCGAATGCGTCATCATCGGACACGACCCAACCGTTCGCGGGGGTGCCATGAACCCCTACACGT
>PKWT01000003.1 GCA_003132125.1 Micrococcales bacterium
CTCCACCAGCGCACGGTTCAGAGACTCGCGCAGCAGCGGTTCGATGGCCCGCCCACGCCACGACGTCCACGACGTCTGGATCCGAGCCAGCACCCGGTCGCCGCGGCCGCGTTCGACCTCGGCCATGTGCGGTCCCAGGAACGTCAGCCAGAACCTCAGGTAGGGGTCAGCGACTCGGTACCGCTTGTCCCTCGCGCCGGGCTTGACCGATAGCGGCTGGTCCAGCTCGACCACGCGCTTGTCGAGCAGGACCTTCAGCGACCTGTTCAACGATCCTTGCTGAAGGTCCCCGGCTGCCCGGCCGATATTGGTGAAGGTGCGCTCACCGCTGCCGATGGCGGACAGCACCGCTCGGGCCTGCGCCTCGACCGGGAACTCGGCAGCCAACGCACGCTCGGCGGACACCAGCAAGGCGGAGGTCGGATCGTCAAGCGCGGCACCCAGGTATTCCGACAGGGACAGTCCCTGGGTCCACTCGTCGCAGATGAGCGGCAGGCCGCCGGTGACCAAGAACGCGTCGAACGCGTCCGCTGCCCCTAGCTTCAACATCGTGCCCACCTCCGCGGGCGACAGGGGCGGCACCACCATCTCGGTCGCGCGTTGGTAGAACGGGCGGCCGTACGCGTTCAGTGTCTCCATCATCGCCAGGTCGGAGCCGATGCCGAGCAGCAGGACGCGGCGGCGCGACAGCTCACGATCGAACATCTTCTGCAAGGTCCCTTCGAACCCGGGGTCGCTGTTGGTCAGGTAGGGCAGCTCGTCGATGACGACAACGCTGCCGCCGTCATCGGGCACGGCGCTGGCCAACAGCCGCAGCGCGGCATCCCACGAGGCCACCTGGACGTCGCGAAAGACCGCTGCCCCCGGCAGATTGGAGCCGGCGACCTCCTGCGCGAACAGGCGCAGCTCCTCAGCCGTCGATCGCCCGGACGCGGTGAAGAACACGTGGGGAAGTCCAGCGCGTTCCACAAACTCCTCGACCAGGCGGGACTTGCCCACACGTCGACGCCCGCGAATCAGCACGGCCCTCCCCGGCTTGGTGCCCCCGTCAGCGGTGACCCGCGACAACAGCGCGTCGAGTCGTTGCAGCTGAGCTTCTCGCCCGATGAATGCCGACATCAGAACCATCCCTCGTTGATACTCTCATTCACGATAGTATCAACAATGCGAGTAACATCCCCCCGGCCAAGGTTGGTCTATTCCCACTGGCCCACTTGCCCAAAGTGGGAAGGAGGCGCTACTCTGTGGATAGGCCCCCCATCAGCTACAGACTTGGAGTGTGTCGCCGTGAGCATCTTGATCGAGACCGACGGTCGGAGCCGGGCCGTGATCCCCGGCCACATGAACCAGCGCTTCCTACTCCAGGAAAACGAGGATGGCAGCCTCCTGCTGCAGCCCGCCAGTGTTGTGACGGATGCGCAGCTGGAGTACGACGGCGACCCCGAACTGCGGGCGCTGCTCGCACGGGCAGCGAAGTCTTCAACGGTGCGCCGTAGCCGCCAGCGCCGCCAGGCGTGAACTCCACCGACGCCTACTCGCAGGTCGCCGACAAACAGCTCGACTCCCTGGAGGCGGGGTCCGACGTCGACCTCTACAACGCGGTCCTGGACGCCTGTGAACTGATCTTTCGCCTACCCGCTCAGGCCCAGGCGCGGTCCACCGCCATCATGACGGCCGAGGGCATCCGCTTGCGTCTGCCTGTTG
The DNA here is from genome assembly GCA_003132125.1 of Micrococcales bacterium. Taxonomy (GTDB): domain Bacteria; phylum Actinomycetota; class Actinomycetes; order Actinomycetales; family Dermatophilaceae; genus UBA4719. Next base: position 1,705 of record PKWT01000003.1, read on the forward strand.
CCGGTCACCCGCCGTACAAGGTGTTCTGGTCCTCCGATGGGCAACGCATCGAAGCTGTGTTCCCCCACCCCTAGACCGCCGCTTAGTGGCTTGTGGTGTGCCGGCTTCGTTGACCTACGACCAGTCCTCGCCGACCGCTGCTGCCCACGCAGTGCGCACAGACTCCAGCGCCTCGGCCGCGGTCACCGTGAGTCGGGTCTGTCCTGCAAGCTGGGCCTGCCATTCCGCAGCCGATGGCGCGCGCTTGAACATCCATGATCGGGGCGGACTACTCGTCGGTCCGTGGGTGGCGAACAGCGCCGCTGACTCGGCATTCAACGCGCCGACCTTGTCCAGCGCCCACAGGTCGTACAGGTCACGCGCGGCGCCGCGATCCATCCAGGCGGCCGTCTTCCATCCAGCGAACGACAGCAACGTCGGCACTCGCAGGATGGCCGGTGGCGCGTCGCAATAGCGCTGCTGTATCTCGCGAGTCTCGGTCGGCCACGGTTCGTAGCGCGTGCCGCGAAGCAGTTGAATGTTGATCGCGACGCCGTCCGCAGTGACCGCGACGGCATGGTCGGCGTCAGAGTTCCGCGACCATCCTGGCGACCACGTGATCCGGCCGTGCGTCCGGGCGAGGGCGGCGTTGATGTCCTTGCGAAGTGCGTCGGCGAGGCCGTCTCGGTGGGCTACCGCGATCAGGTCGATGTCCTCGCTCAGTCTCTCGTCGAGCAGGTAGGTCCGGCTGAGTGCGGTGCCCCCGAAGAAGATCAGCTCCTCACGGCGATGTCGGCTCAGTGCCGCGAGGATGTGTGAGATCGCGTGGTCGCGCCGGACCTGCGCCTCCGC
>PKWT01000126.1 GCA_003132125.1 Micrococcales bacterium
TGTCCGCTTCCAGGGCCAGGACCTGCTGGCTCTCTCGCCCGAGGACCGCGCTGCGGCTGGTGTGTTCTTGGCCTTTCAGCATCCGGTCGAGATTCCGGGGGTCGGGAACCTGTACTTCATGCGTACGGCCCTGAACTCGCTGCGCCGCCAGCGCGGGCAGGAAGAGCTGGATGCGGTGGACTTCCTCGCGCTGGCCCAGGAGCGGATGAAGCTCGTCGAGATGGACCAGTCCTTCATGAGCCGGTCGGTCAACGAGGGATTCTCCGGCGGTGAGAAGAAGCGCAACGAGATTCTGCAGATGGCGATCCTGGAGCCCAAGCTCGCGATCCTGGACGAGACCGACTCGGGCCTTGACATCGACGCCCTCCGGGTCGTCGCGAACGGCGTGAACGCCCTGCGCAGTGAGGGCCGCGGCATGCTGGTCATCACCCACCATCAGCGGCTACTGGACTACATCGTCCCCGACCGCGTCCATGTGATGGCCGCAGGCCAGATTGTCCGCTCCGGGGACAAAGACCTGGCCCTCGAGCTCGAGAAGCACGGCTACACAGCCTTGGGAGAGCGGCACAGTTCGGGGCGTCGAGCGCCGGTCGGGGCAACCCGGTGACCACGGCGACGGCAGCAGGGGGAGTCTTTTCCAGCTTTCAACCCCCGCGTGACGGGCGCGATCCCGATTGGCTCGCCGAGGCACGGCTGGCCGCCCTCGATTGGGTGGCTGGGCACGGCTTCCCGACCCGCAAGGACGAGGACTGGAAGTACACCGGACTTGACCCGATCCTGGCCGTGCCTTTCGAGGCCGCCACCGTGGGGTCGGGCCGCCGGGTATCCGCAGACGTGATCAAAGCGGCAGCGGTCGATCTCGGTGGCGCCCGGCTGGTCTTCGTCAACGGACACTTCGCCTCCGAGCTCTCCCGGTTGACCGGGCTGCCCGCCGGTGCCCGGGTGACGAACCTGGCCTCGGTGCTGGCTGCGAAACCAGAGTGCCTCGAACCCTTCTTCTCGCACGTGCCAGGAGAGCATCACGCGTTCGCCGCGTTCAACGACGCGCTGACTGAGGACGGGGCCTTTGTCCACCTCACACCCGGCACGTGTGTGAACGAACCGATCCAGCTCGTGTTCTTCTCTGACACCGGCGGGTTCCCGCTCATGTCCAGCCCGCGATCGGTGATCCTGGCCGAACCCGGCAGCAGCGCAACGATCGTCGAGACCTATGCCGGCATCGACGGTGCCGTGTACTGCACCAATGCCGTCACCGAGGTCGTCGTCGCCGAAGGCGCCCAGATCAAGCACTACAAGGTGCAAGACGAGCCCGTGACGGCGTTCCATCTGGCGCTGCTGGACGTCCGGCAAGGACGCAACAGCGGGTTCTCCTCGCGCTCGGTCATGCTCGGCTCCAGCATCGCCCGCCACGAGGTGCGCGTGCTCCTTGAAGATGTGGGAGCCGAGGTCAGCCTCGACGGCGTCTACCTGCCGCAGGGTGATCAACTACACGACAACACGATCTTCGTCGATCACGCCGCGGCCAGCTGCACCAGTCACCAGCTCTACAAGGGTGTGCTGGACGGTCGCGGGCACGGGGTGTTCAACGGGCACATCATGGTTCGTCCGGGCGCGGATGGAACCGACGCGAACCAGAAGAACAAGAACTTGATTCTCTCCGACCGCGCTGAGGCCGACACCCGGCCGCGACTGGAGATCTACACCGACGATGTGAAATGCACGCACGGTGCCGCGGTCGGCCAGCTGGACCAGGACGCGTTGCTCTACCTGCGTGCGCGCGGGATACCGCTCGAGGCGGCCCGCGGCCTGCTCATCGACGCGTTCGTGCACGAGATGCTGGACCGGATCGAATTGGAACCACTCCGGGCGCGGCTGGAGGCTCTGGTAGCCGGCCGTTTCGGCAAGCGCGAACGCCCGATCGAGCCATGAGCGCGCTAGCGCAGGGTGAACTCCGGGACGGGCCAAGGGGTACTGCAGTGAGTGACGACATCGCGAGCCTCTACCAGGAAGTAGTCATCGATCATGCCCGCAGACCACGGAACTTCCGCGAGCTCGACGGCGCGAGCCGGACGGTGGAGGCCGTCAACCCGCTGTGCGGCGACCAGCTGACGCTCTACGTTCAAATGGTCGACGGTGCCATCGCCGACATTGCCTTCAAGGGCAACGGATGCGCCATCTCCCAAGCCTCCGCCTCGCTGATGACCATGGCGATGAAGGGTCTGCGACAAGACGAGGCCCTCGCACTGTTCACCCGGGTCCACACCATGCTCACCACCGAATCCGAGGACGATGCGCCGCCAGCCGAGGTCGGCAAGCTCGCGGTGCTTTCGGGCGTTTGGGAATACCCCACACGGGTCAAATGCGCGACCATGGCCTGGCAGGCGTTGCGCAGCGCCCTCGAAGATGCCGGTCGCCGGGACGGGACGGAGTAGACAACCATGAACTCAGGCCGATACATGACAGTCGAACTCGGGCAGAGCTGCCAGGCGACGGTGATCCCGGGCGGGCAGCCGATGCTGCTCCAGCGCGGCGAGCAGGTCGTCGTGACGCAGACCCTGGGCGGCAGCGTGACCGTCCAGACCGAAATGGGGTACCTCGTCAGGATCAATGCCGAAGACTCCGCAGCGCTCGGACTGAGCGCCCCCGCCGACGAAGCGACATTCGCCGACGAGGAGCCGTTCGAACTGGATCAGGTGATCGCGCAGCTCAAGAACGTCTTCGACCCGGAAATCCCCATCAACGTCGTGGATCTGGGGTTGATCTACCTCTGCCAGGCGGAGCCGCTCGCCGATGGCACGCACCGGGTCGAGATCGAGATGTCCATGACCGCTCCCGGTTGTGGCATGGGCGACGTGCTCAAAGAAGACGCCCGCACCGCGGTCCAGTCGGTTCCCGGCGTTAGCGCCGTCGACATCGAGCTTGTCTGGGACCCACCCTGGGGCCAGGACAGGATGTCGGACGCCGCCCGGCTCCAACTCGGAATGTTCTGATCGCGCCAGACCCGAACCCGACAGAACGATCGCCGGTCCCGCCTTGCCTCACCAGCGAACGGAGTGTGATGTTGTGACAGAGAACGGCGTCCCCGAATCCAGCCCTCACTATTTCCGTGACCTGTCGGATATCCCGGTTGAGCTCGAAACGCCGACCGGTACGGCAGGCGATACCCGGAACCGCCCGCTGCGGGACCTGCGCATCTCGGTGACCGATCGGTGCAACTTCCGATGCGTCTATTGCATGCCGAAACAGATCTTCGGCAGGGACTTCGAGTTCATGGAGCGAGACGAGCTGCTCACCTTCGAGGAGATAACCCGGCTCGCCGGGATCGCCGTCGCTCATGGAGTCGAGAAGATCCGCCTCACCGGTGGCGAGCCGCTGCTGCGCAAGGGTCTCGAAGAGCTGGTGGGCATGCTCTCGGCACTGAAGACGCCGGATGGCCGTGATATCGACATTGCCCTGACCACCAACGGATCGGCGCTTGACGTCAAGGCGCAGGTGCTCAAGGACGCTGGTCTCAAGCGGGTGACCGTCTCGCTCGACTCGCTGGACGACGCGACGTTCAAGGCGTTGAACGACGTGGACTTCCCGGTCGCAAAGGTCCTGCACGGCATCGAGGTGGCACATGAGGTGGGCCTGGGCCCGATCAAGATCAACATGGTGGTCAAGCGTGGCCAGAATGACCAGGACGTTGTGCCGATGGCCCGCCACTTCAAGGGCTCGCCATACATCCTGCGCTTCATCGAGTTCATGGATGTGGGCACCAGCAACGGCTGGAAGATGGAAGAGGTGGTGCCCTCGGCCGAGGTCATCAGCGCCATCAACGCCGAGCTGCCGCTGGAAGAGGTCGTGGCAAACTATCCCGGCGAGACCTCCGCGAGATGGAGTTACCGGGATGGGGGTGGTGAGATCGGCGTGATCTCGAGCGTCACCCAGTCGTTCTGCCAATCCTGCACCCGGGTGCGGGTTTCCACCGAGGGCAAGCTGTTCACCTGCCTTTTTGCCACCGGCGGCCATGACCTGCGTGCCCTGATGCGTGGCGGATGCTCGGACGAACAGCTCTCCACCGTCATGGCCCACATTTGGCGAGAGCGCACGGACCGCTATTCGGACTTGCGCAGTGCGGCAACCAACGATCTTCGCGGGACAGGAAAGAAGAAGATCGAGATGTCCTACATTGGCGGATGAGCGCGCGAAGCTTTCCTCCTGAGCGCACGCGCCTACACCATCAGGACGAGCATTTCGATCCGGAGTCGATGGATGCGTGTTCCCAGTCGTGCATCTGTCCTGGACCTCGTCCCAACGTCAGCGAAAGGGTCCAGTGAGTCATGGGGTAGGTGCAGCAGCGTCACCAGCTCGCTGCGCTCCACCAGGGTTCCGATCGCTGTTGGCCGACGCACCACGCTCAGCGAGTTCTTGACTGGATGAAGACGCTTTGCCACACATGTCTCGTCATGGCGA
>PKWT01000491.1 GCA_003132125.1 Micrococcales bacterium
AAGCGGTGACGGACTGAAGCGGCGTCAGGCGCGCGGATGCGCCTGGAGGTAGGAACGCCTCAGCCGCTCAACAGAGACGTGTGTGTATATCTGAGTGGTAGCCAGGCTGGCGTGGCCAAGCATCTCCTGCACCGCGCGGAGATCCGCGCCGCCCTCGAGCAAGTGAGTCGCCGCGCTGTGTCGGAGCCCGTGCGGCCCCACATCCGGAGCGCCCGGCACGTGTCGCAGCATCTGGTGAACTGCGGTGCGGACTTGCCGCGGGTCGACCCGCCCACCCCGTCGGCCCAGGAACAACGCCGGTCCACTGCCGGCAGCAACCACCTGACCCCGACCCAGGTGCAACCATCCCTGCAACGCGATGGCAGCCGGGCCACCGAACGGGACCGTTCTCTCCTTGGCTCCCTTGCCCATGACACGCACCACGTTGGAGCCGAAATCGACGTCGTCGATGTCCAGGCCCACCAGCTCACCGACTCGAATCCCACTGGCATACAACAGCTCGAGGATCGCCCGGTCGCGCAGATGCAGCGCGTCCTCATCGTCGGCAGCAATCGCTGCCACATCCAGCAGGGCGCTGGCCTCGTCCTGTTTGAGCACCCCCGGCAGTGTCTTCAGACGTTGGGGTGCCACCAGACGTAGTGACGGGTCGGTCGCGATCACGCCCGTTCGACTCGCCCAACGCAGGAAGGCTCTTGCCGATGCCGCCCTGCGCGCGATGGTCGATCGAGCCGCCCCGTTCTCTGACTGGTGAGCCAGCCAGGACCGCAGATCCGAGAGCTTCACGTCAGACAGGTCGTTGATCCCGCGAGTGCGGACAAAGGCCACCAGGTTGCGCAGATCCCCCAGATAGGCCCGCTGGGTGTGCTCGGAGTGACCCCGCACGGCACCGAGATGCCGGGCGAAGGCCTCGACGTGAACCATGGGGTCTGTCTGCACCACCCCACGCTGACAAGGGACGGCGTGAACGGCAAGGACATCGCCGCCGGGGTTCGGCGTGTCCCCACTCACGACCACCGCACGACGTGCTCAGGTGCTGGGCAGTCCACGGTTGTCGACCGCGCGCTTTCGCACCGCCGGCCCCTGTCGCCACCCCTCACCGTGACGTTCGGCAAGGGCAGAAAGATCGAGACGACCCAGCAGCGACCGGACCTCGGCANNCACCTTTGCGCACTGGGAGCGCAGACAGCAGACGGGCCGCGGGCTCGTCCAGCTCATCCCCAGCCATGGTCGGGCCCCGACGAGCGGGAGCGAGATCGCTGCCATAGTCCCCGATGGCTTCGGCTGCCTCCGCTGCATCTGTCACGAGCAGCGCCATCCCGGACCGGATCTCCTCGTGACAACCGGCAGACATCATGGACGTGACCGGCCCCGGCACCGCGACCACCACCCGGCCGTGCTCAGCTGCGGTACGGGCCGTGTTCAACGACCCTGACCTCAAACCCGCCTCGACCACAACGGTGCCCCGACTCATCGTGGCGATCATTCGATTGCGTTGCAGGAAGCGGGTTTTGGTGGGTGCCGACCCCGGCGCCACCTCACTGATAACTGCACCCACCTCGACGATGCGGGCAATCAGCGCCGCGTGCGACGACGGATAGGGACGCTCGGCACCTCCGGCCAGCACCGCGATGGTGGTCGCTCCCGTTGCCAAGGCGCCGCGGTGGGCTGCGGCGTCGATCCCGAAGGCGGCTCCCGAGATGATCGTGAACCGGCGCTCGCCCAAGCCCGCCGCCATCTCGGTGGCCACCATCTCGCCATAGGCCGTGGCGCTTCGGGCTCCCACGACGGCTGCGCTGCGCTGACAGGACGACGCGACATCGATGGGCCCCCGGACCCACAGGCAGTACGGAGGTGCGACCAGATCGTCGAGGCCTTGTGGCCACTCGGGATCACCGGGGCAGACGATCCGCGCGGCAAACTTGGCCCCAACCTCAAGGTCTCGCTCAACGTCGAGCACCTCAAGGCGGGGCAGGAACCGTTCGACCTTCTGACCCACGCCGGAGGCCGCCACGAGCAGGGCTTCGACCGGACCATGCATGCGGATCAGGCGGTTCGCCACCGGGTCGCCAGGCTCAGCCACCCGACTCCACGCCGCTCGGGCAAACCGGTCCTGGGACAGCAGACTGCTGCGCAGCGGCACACTCACGCCGCCACCGCCGACTGGGCGCGGAGGGTCAGGGCCAGTCCGACATCGTCACGGTTGGGTGTGCCCCCACCAGCCAGGTCGGTCACGGTCCACGCCAGCTTCAGGACCCTGTCATAGCCGCGAAGCGTCAGGACTCCTCGTTCCAGAGCACGTTCCAGATCCTTGGTGGCCGACGCGGGGAGCTTGAGGAAACCCTCACGCATCTTTGGGCCGGGAACGCCGGCGTTGAGCCGCCATGGCGTGTTTGCCAAGCGCTCTGCCTGCAGGCCTCTTGCCATGGCAACCCGGGCGGCCACCTGGGCGCTGGACTCTCCCCCGGGTGCGAACAGGGACGCCCGTGACACAGCCCTGACCTGAAGCTGAAGATCGACACGGTCCAGAAGTGGCCCCACAAGCTTGCCCATGTAGTCACGGCGGGCTCGCGGTGAACAAGAACAGTCGATGCCCTTGCCGAAGCCGCGCCCGCACGGACAGGGGTTGGCCGCTAGCACCAGCTGAAACCGGGCCGGGTATCTCACGACACCCGAAGCGCGGGCCACGACCACCTCGCCGGACTCCACCGGCTGGCGTAACGCCTGCAGAACCCCTGGCTTGAACTCAGGAGCCTCGTCCAGGAACAGGACGCCGTGATGCGCCCGCGAGATGGCGCCCGGCCGGATGAAACCACTCCCGCCCCCGACGATCGCCGGCATCGACGCGCCATGGTGAGGCGCCACGAACGGCGGACGCACGATGAGCGCCCCTGATGTGGGCAGCGCGCCGAGGACCGAGTGGATGGCGGTCACCTCCAGCGCCTGCGCAGGCTCAAGGTCGGGCAGCAACGAGGGCAACCGCTCGGCAAGCATCGTCTTGCCCGCGCCGGGCGGCCCCGATAGGAAGATGTGGTGCCCACCCGCAGCGGCGATCTCCAGCGCCAGACGCCCCTCGTCCTGCCCGACCACATCACGCAGGTCGGGCACCACGACGTCATCCGGAGCGACGGCACGGTCGACGACCAACAGCTCCGGCTGCTCGCCCCGCCCGATGGCCTGGTAACGCGTGACGAGGTCACGCAGGTGTCGCGCGGGCACCACCGAGATACCGGGGACAAGTGCCGCCTCTGCCGCGTTCGCCGCCGGGACGACGATCTGAGTCATACCCAGACGCGCCGCGGTCAGCACCACGGGCAGGACACCACGCACCGGACGGATCGAACCGTCCAGACCCAGCTCACCGATATGCACGATCCCATCGACGACGTGCGCTTTGAACACCTCGGCCGCGGCGAGAACGGCGATGGCGATAGGCAGGTCCCAACCACTGCCGACCTTCGGTATCGATGCGGGCGAGAGGTTGACCGTCAGCCGTCGATTCGGGATCGGCACACCGGAGTTCATCGCCGCGGCCTTGATCCGGTCAGGGGCCTGCCGGCACGCCGCATCGGGCAGACCGCTGAACATGATCTTCGGCAGCCCCCGCTCGAGATCAGCCTCCACCTCGACCAGTGCGCCCTCGATCCCCTGGAGGGCGACCCCTCGCGTACGACCCAGGCTCATGCCGCCACCGAAACCAGGTGCTCGATCCGGGCCGGGCCGCTCACGGGACGCAACACGCCGATCACATCGATTCGGACATCAGCCACGGCGTCGACCTGGGACCGATGGTCGGTCAACCAGAGCGCAGCCAGCCGGCGCAGCCGGGCAGCCTTGACGGCCGTGACGGCCTCAACCGGAGCGCCGAACGCCAAGCTCCGACGGGTCTTGACCTCGATGATCACCAGGCATGCGTCATCCATGGCGACGATGTCGATCTCACCCTGGTCGCAACGCCAGTTGCGGTCCAGGATGTGCATGCCGGACTCCGTGAGATACCGCGCCGCGATCCGTTCGCCATAGGCGCCGACTGCATTGGCCGCGCCGGCCTTCACCACGATCCCCGAAGCGGGGACTGAATCGGTCACCTTGACCACCTCCGTGGCCGACTGTGACAACACTGAGGCCGACTGCACAGTCCGCTGACCGATCCTGTGGACGGTGGGGCCAGGGCGCCACCCCCTGTGGATGAGCCTAGAAGCCGCCCTCCTTGGGCAGCTCTAGCTCGGTCTTGGCGAGCTCTTCGACGTTGACGTCCTTGAAGGTCACCACCCGCACGTTCTTGACGAAGCGTGCCGGGCGGTAGACATCCCAGACCCACGCGTCGGACATGGTGACGTCGAAGTAGACCTCACCGCCCTCACTGCGAACCTTCAGGTCAACGGAGTTGGCGAGGTAGAAACGCCGCTCGGTCTCCACAACGTGAGTGAACAGCCCGACGACGTCGCGATACTCGCGATAGAGCTGCAGCTCCATCTCGGTCTCGTACTTCTCCAGGTCCTCAGAGCTCATTGCTCGCCTCCGCGATCGGTCAGCACGGCACCATCATCGTCCATCAGGAGGTCCGCCGGGTCAGATAAGAGAGTGCGAACCGGGCCAACATCGGAAGTCACTCCGGGCAACCGCCACGACACACGGTGATGCACGCTCGGGCCGCGGGACTCCAGCGCCGCACAATGCTCCGGTGCGGCGTAGCCCTTGTTCAGCTCCCACGCATAGCCCGGAACCTCAACCGCCAGAGCGACCATCATCGCGTCCCGCTCGACCTTGGCCAGCACGCTGGCGGCGGCCACGGACGAGCAGGACATGTCGGCCTTGACCATGGTCATGACCGGGACGCAGGGTGCGATCTCCGCCCCGTCCTCGAGCAGGCCCAACAACCCAACCCGTTCAGGGTCGGTGAGCCAGTCATAGTTGCCGTCGAGGATCACCAGATCCGGTATGACGGGAAGTGCCGCGAGCGCGCGGGTGCCGGCAAGACGCAGCGCCACCATGATTCCGTAACGGTCGATCTCGCCCGGTGACGCGTGCCCGACCGCATACGCCGTCGCCCATCCCTGGATCTTGGGCACCATGCGCTCGCGCATCTGGTGCGAGAGCAGCTTGGAGTCCTTGACGCCGACCGGAGCTGAACGGCATACGTCGTCGATCACGACCACGCCGACCGACACCGGACCCGCGAGGGCTCCCCGCCCGACCTCATCCATGCCGGCGAGCAACCGGTGACCCGCACGCTGCAGCGCACGCTCAACCCTGAGTGTGGGCTTGCGCGA
>PKWT01000360.1 GCA_003132125.1 Micrococcales bacterium
CACGAAACGGGGGCAGAGCCAGTGCGGGCGAGGCTTGCCCAAAGGCATGACGGAGAAGGTGCGGTGCTTGAGTGGCATCTGGCCCGGTCCGGAGAACTGGACGCCATCTTGGAAGCAGCCGCGATCGATGACTTCACTGTTGGCGCAACGGACTTGAGTATCTCGTCAACAGCAAAGACGGTGCTCTCCACAGTTGGCTGGCAAGGACCCGCCCCGAGTCCGTAGCGGGACACTTTAGGAAAGCCAAACGGTCTCGCCTCGCATCGTCTGAACGCACTCAATGTCGCGATCCGCACGGGTGCACGACATGCGTCCTTCCGCCGCCAAGGACCGCACCTTCAAGACCATCCGTCCGAATCAGAGAACGACATACGGGGACGAACCAGCCAACGGAGGCGGTTGTTGCGGGTAAGCCGTATTCGCATAGGCCGATCCTCCACCGGGCGCTGCGTCTACATAGCCGCACCCACATCGCCGCCCTGAGCCGGACCGCCCGAGACCCGCGCGATCCCTCACCCTCCTCGGCTCGAGGACTCGCCGAATAGTGGGACTCCTTGATGTTCATGACTACCGACGCCCGGCTTCGCTCCAGCTGCGCCACCTTCGAACCATCGAGCGGCTCGTGCTCTGGTCAACCTCACCTGGAAAGTGCCCCTCCACTGAGATAGGACGTCGTCGCTGACGAATACGCCGACTTCACGAAAGAATAGGGCCTCCAAGACGAAAGAATAACGCTACCAACGACTTTCAACACGAAGTAGCCATTTCCAAGTCTTTGTGAATAGCGGCACGCATGCTACCAATGTAGGTAGTCGGAATCGTCCTTCCCGCTATCCCGGAACGCATTTATGGTAGCTATTGATTGGTGTTGGAAATGCATGGTGGCTTAAAGGTCTATCGTGGCTCGCCCGCTGCTGCGCGTAGCTATGTCGAGGCCGATCGCGGGCGTGCGGATGACTACTACCTCGGCGAAGGCAAGGGCGTTGCGCAGCTTTATCTCGCCGCCCCTGAGGCGGGGGTACGCCACGGGGGAACGCTGAACGGGGACGCCTACGAGGCGTGGGTCGGTGGGTACGACCCGGCAACGGGTGCGCCCAAGGGCAGGGTGCGCACCGACGCTGCTGCGGTGCGGTTCGTGGAGGTGGTCGTGAACGGGCCGAAGACCTGGTCGCTGGCAGCCGCACTCGATCCTGGGATCGCCGAGGCGTATGACGCAGCCCAAGACCGAGCCGCCAGTCAGATCATCGGGTGGCTGGCCCAGCACGCCACGACGCGGATCGGTCCCCGGGGCCGACAGCTTCAGGTGCCCGTCGAGAGGATCGAAGCAGCTACCGTCCGGCACTACACCTCCCGAGCCGGCGACCCGCATCGACACCTTCACCTTCAGATCAACGCGCGGGTATGGGCCGAGGGCAAGTGGCGCGGCCTGCACACCGTCGGTGTGCGCGACATGATCGACGCGATCAACGGCATCGGTCACGCCGCCGTGATGTGCGATCCTCAGTTCCGGAAGGCGCTGGCCGACGGTGGGTTCACGCTCGACAGCCAGACCGGCGAGGTGAACGAACTGGCTGGGTTCGCCGGGTCGTTCTCGGCCCGTGCGCGCCAGATCGGCAAGAACATCGAGCGCTACGAGACCGCATGGCGTGACACCCATCCCGGCGAGGAGCCGGGACCAAACCTGTTACGCACCTGGGACAGGCGTGCGTGGTCGGAGGCACGGCCCGACAAGGTGGTCCCGACCGACGGCACGGTGCTGACCGACCGCTGGATTGACGAGCTACATCGGCTCGGATTCTGCTCCCCTGCTCGCCCCACGGCCCTCCACGCAGCGCGCACGGGCGCCCTGAACCGTGACGCGGCGGTCAACGCAGTCCTGTCGCGGCTCGGGGCGAAGCGATCCGCATGGAACGCCGCCGACATCCGCGGCCAAGTCGAGCTGCTCATCTCGAGCGAGGGGATGATCGCCGATCCCTCGGTGCGTATCGAGCTGGCCGAAGACCTGACCGCCCGTGCCGTCGCTGCGAGCGTGCCGCTGCTCGGCGACACCATCCCTGAGCACATCCGCGCACTGACATCCTGTGATGTGCTCGGGGTCGAGGCCGACCTGATTAGGTCGTTCGCCGTCCGCGCCTCCTTGCCCGGCCTCCCGGCCACGATCACCGGCGGAGACCTCGACGAGAAGCAGATGCGGGCCGTCGCCACGCTGGCCGGCAAGCACCGGCTGGTCGTCGTCGAGGGTGCCGCNNGAATGATCGTCGTCACGCCGACGCTGAAGGCCGCCCAAGTGGTGGCGACCGAGATCGGCTCACAGGCGCACTCCGCCGCGTGGCTCGCGCGCCAGTACGGCTTCTCCTGGGACAACGATGGCCGTTGGACCCGCGAGCTCTCCGTCCCGTCCTCCGACGCTGTGCTGTGTCGGGGTGACTTGTTGCTGATCGACGAGGCCGGGATGCTGGACCAGGACACCGCCCGCGCGCTGGTGACCATTGCCGACGAGACTGGCGCGCGTCTCGCGCTGGTCGGGGACCGCCATCAGCTGCCCGCAGTCGGACGAGGCGGTGTCCTCGATCTCGCTGCGCACTGGGCCGATCCCGACGCGCGCCTGACCCTGGATAACGTCCACCGGTTCGCCGACCCCGACTACGCCAAGCTCAGCCTGGCCATGCGCTCCGGGGAGAATCCTGAAGAGGTGTTCGACCTGCTCGTCCAACGCGGCCAGATCGTCGTCCACAGCGACGAGACGTCACGCACCGCTGCGCTGGCCGATGACGCAGCCGCCACAGGTGCGCTCGTGGTGGCCGATACCCGCGAGCAGGTGGCCGATCTCAATCAGGCGATCCGCGAGCGGCTCGTCACAGGCGGACGGGTCGACGACTCCCGTGTGCTGGTCAACGACAGTGGTGAGCGAATCGGGGTCGGCGACCGAGTCGCCACCCGGCGCAACGACTACGACCTCGGCGTCGCCAACCGCGACACCTGGACCGTCACCGGGGTGCGCGACGACGGCACCATGCACCTCGTCGGAACGGCGGGCACGCGGGAGCTTCCGCTCCGGTACGCCGTCCAGTACGTCGAACTCGCCTACGCCTCGACCGCCTACGGGGCCCAGGGCGAGACCACCAGAACCGCCCACTTGGCTCTCGGCGAACACACCGGTGCGGCATCGGCGTACGTGGCCATGACCCGCGGGCGCGAGGCCAATACTGCGCACCTGGTCGCCGAGGATCTCGAGGACG
>PKWT01000413.1 GCA_003132125.1 Micrococcales bacterium
ACGACATCTTCGTGGAGCGGGCCGGCAAGATCTACGCCGTCGATGCCCGGTTCACCAGTGACGCGCACCTGCGGCGCACGATCGACAAGATCGTGGGCCGGGTGGGGCGCCGGGTTGATGAGAGCTCGCCGATGGTCGATGCCCGGCTGGCTGACGGCTCCCGGGTCAACGCGGTCATTGCGCCGATCGCCCTGGATGGCAGCATCCTGACGATTCGCAAGTTCTCCGCCGACCCGTTCACCGACCGCGACCTCATCGCGTTTGGGACCATCACCCCGCAGGTGCGCGACTTCCTGCGGGCCTGCGTCCTGGGGCGGCGCAACATCATCATCTCCGGGGGCACCGGCTCGGGAAAGACGACGCTGCTCAACGTGATGTCGAGCTACATCCCTCACGACGAGCGGATCATCACGATCGAGGACGCGGCCGAGCTGCAGCTGCGCCAGCGCCACGTGCTGCGGCTGGAGGCCCGCCCGTCCAACACCGAGGGCAAGGGCCAGGTCTCCATCCGTGAGCTGGTCAAGAACGCGCTGCGGATGCGCCCCGATCGGATCGTGGTTGGTGAGATCCGCGATGGCGCGGCCCTGGACATGCTGCAGGCGATGAACACCGGCCACGACGGCTCGCTGACCACGGTCCATGCGAACACCCCCCGCGACAGCCTGTCCCGGGTGGAGACGATGGTGCTGATGGCCGGTATCGACCTGCCGGTGCGGGCGATCCGCGACCAGGTGGCCAGCGCGGTGGACCTGATCGTCCAGCAGGCCCGTCTGAAGGACGGTAGCCGTCGGGTCACGGCGATCACCGAGGTTGAGGGCATGGAAAGTGATGTCATCACCTTGCAGGACCTGTTCGTCTTCGACTACTCGGCAGGGCGGGACGACAACGGCCGGTTCCTGGGCACCTTGCGCAGCACCGGTCTGCGCCCGAAGTTTACCGACCATCTCAAAGACCTGGGGATCGAGCTTCCCCCGGACATGTTCCTGCGCGGAGCGGGCAGATGAGGGATGACCTGGCTACCCGATCACCCTTGCGTTCGGCGGCCGTCGCGCTGCTGACGGCAGGCTTCTTAGCGGTCGGATCGCTGGCCGCGGCGGTCTCAAGCGCGTCGGCGGCACCTGCGCCCGGCGATGTGTCCCTCAGTGATATTCAGGTCACCCCGACCGGTGTCACCGCCATCCTGACCGCCCGCGCGGTCGGTGGTGCCAAGATCGACCCCGGGTCGGTNNGCTGCGGGCATGGCGACTGCCGTTCGTGCGGCGGATGCCTTCCTGGCGGCGGCTCCGGCGGACGTGTACGTCGGCGTGGTCGCCTTCTCCACGGTGCCCAAGGTCATCGCCGATCCGACCCTGGACCGCGCCGTGGTGCGGGCCGCGATCGCGGGGCTGAAGTCGCAGGGCGAGACCAGCTTGTTTGACGGCATCGCGGTGGCGCTGTCCCAGCTGGGGACCACCGGGGATCGCAGTTTGGTCCTGCTCAGTGACGGCGGGGACACCCGAAGCCGTCGCACCCTGGACCAGACCGTGGCCGCCCTGTCGGCGTTCGGGGTTCGCGCCCAGGTGGTCGGTTTCAAGACCAGCGAGAGCCAGGGTTCGGTGCTGGCCAGGCTCGCCTCCGTAGGCCATGGCAGTGTGGCCGCGGCCGGCAACGACGCCGCGGTCTCGGCGGCGTTCAAGATGGCCGCCCANNGTCAACCTGGCGGTCGTCAGCCCCCCCTCAGCCTCGCCCGCACCGACTGCGGCGCCGACGCCTGTCCCGGTGGAGGTCTCCGCGCAGGCCACCGCGAAAGGGCCGCTGGGCATCGCCTGGATGCTCTGGTTCGCGCTGCTGGCCATCTTCGTCGGCGTCGGGGCTGTGATCCTGGTCCTGGGCACGCCGGCCGCGGGGGCACGCCGCCAACGCCGCCTGGAGTCGATCGAGCGTTACATCCCGGGCACGACCTCGATTCGAGCCGAACAACGCTCGACCCCGACGCTCACCTCGATCAGCGACACCCTGGTCAACCTCGGCGATAAGGTGATGGACAAGCGGGCCTCGACGCCGCGAACCCAGCAGCTGCTCGAACGGGCTGACCTGCCGCTGCGCCCGGGAGAGTGGGCCGTCCTTCGGGTCGTGTCCGTCGTGGTCGGTGTGGCCGGCGGCATGGTCCTGATGCGCGGCGGCTCGACCTCGATGCTGGTCGGCGCCGTCCTGGGAGTCGTGCTCGGACTGGTCATGCCGTCCCTGTTCCTGAAGCTCGCCGCCAAACGGCGAGCAGGCAAGTTCGAGAATCAGCTGCCCGATGTGCTGACCCTGATCGCCTCCAGCCTCTCGACCGGCTTCTCGCTCCTGCAGGCCCTGGACGCGGTCGCCAGAGACGCCTCCGAGCCGTCGGCCAAGGAGTTCTCCCGGGCACTTGCCGAGACCCGGATCGGCGCCGACATCGAAGACAGCCTGGACCACCTGGCCGACCGGATGGACTCCACCAACATGCGCTGGACCGGGATGGCTATCAGCATCCAACGCCAGGTCGGCGGCAACCTCGCCGAGACCATGCGCAACACCGCGGCCACGCTGCGCGACCGAGAAGCCCTCAAACGTCACGTCAAAGGCCTCTCGGCCGAGGGCCGGCTCTCGGCGTACATCCTGATCGCCCTGCCGATCGGCATCTTCCTCTTCATGCTCGTTGCCAACAAGCCCTACGTCGAGCTGCTCTGGACCAACGCCATCGGCATCGGGATGCTCGGCGGCGCTCTGATCTCGATGGCCATCGGGGTCTTCTGGATGCGCAAAGTCGTCGACGTGGAGGTCTGACCCATGGGTGCCCAGATGCTGCTGATCCTCGGCGCGGCAAGTATCGCCGTCGCCGGAGTCATGCTGTTCCTCGTCTTGGCCCTGGGCAGCACCGCCCTGACCGGCACCGCCCGCAGCCTCGCGCTGATCGAGCACACCGTCTCCCAGGAAGAGGTGGGCCGCAACGAGCTGCCCGTCGCCGATCGCCTGGTCCGTCCCTTCTTCACCGGGATGAAGGACATGGCCCTGCGCCTGTCACCCTCAGGCACCTCGCAAAGACTGAGCCACCTGCTCGACCTGGCCGGCAACCCCGCCGGCATGACACCCGAGAAGCTCCTCGGCTACAAAGGCGCAGCGCTGCTGGCCGGCGGCCTGCTTGGCATGGTCTACGGAGGACTCAGCCTTCGCGGACTCATGTTCGGCGCAGTCGGCGCCGCTGCCGGGTTCCTGCTCCCGGATCTGCTCGTCTACAACATCGGCACCAAACGCCAAGAAGTCCTACGCCGCGGCCTGGCCGACGCCCTGGACATGCTCACCGTCTGCGTCGAAGCCGGCCAAGGATTCGACTCCTCCCTCATGCACGTCGCCCGATCAGTCGAAGGCCCCGTCGCCGGCGAGTTCTCCCGGGTCCTGGCCGAGATCCAGATCGGCAAATCCCGCAGCGACGCGTTCTCCGCACTCTCATCGCGCACCAAAGTCACCGAGATCCGCACCTTCGTCACCGCACTGGTCCAAGCCGACCGACTCGGCCTACCCATCGGCAGCGTCCTGCGCGAACAGTCCGTCCAGATGCGCCTGGTCCGCCGACAACGAGCCGAAGAAAAAGCCCAAAAAGTCCCCGTCAAAATCCTCTTCCCCATGCTCCTATGCATCTTCCCAGCACTATTCATCGTCATCATCGGCCCCGGCGCCATCCAGATGATCAACACCTTCAGCGGCCTGAACGGATAACGAGCACCTCCGCCACGAGAGCCTTGGCCGTGTGCTCCGAGCCACACCACCCGGGGTTCTCTGACTGCCGCGGCGGCTCACTCAAGGCGTTGCTGAACAACTCCTAGGCGAATTCTCGGGTCGGCAACGCTCGCCCGCAGGTCGATGAGCTTGCCGAAGACCATCTTGCGGTCGGCCGCGTTTGTCGAGCCGGCCGCGCCGATGGACACGGCGTTGCCGCCCGTGGTGATGTTGACCGCGTTGCGGCCGGGAACCGCATTGACATTGACCTGGACCTGCCGTGCCTCGCCACCCTTCACGTCGACCACCTGGGTGATGTTGTTGGGCAGGTGGATCGTGAAGCGTCGTGGCGAGGTGTCCGGCGCCGCGAGTGAAAACGTCAGACGAACATTGTCGATCGTGGTCGCTCCGAAGTTGTGCACGTCGATCTGGGGTGACGGTCCGAACCACTGGTAAGGAGCCTGGCTGTCATGTGCGACGTCGTAGGCTCCTCGATCGGTGTAGACCACCACCGGATGCAGGACGAGTTTGCCGACTGCCTTGATCTGTTCGGCGCCGAGCTGCGCGGTCAACGATGTCCGCTGCGGAGCGAGGTCCCAGGCTACAAGGCGGCC
Source organism: Micrococcales bacterium (assembly GCA_003132125.1). Taxonomy (GTDB): domain Bacteria; phylum Actinomycetota; class Actinomycetes; order Actinomycetales; family Dermatophilaceae; genus UBA4719. Next base: position 4,338 of record PKWT01000413.1, read on the forward strand.
GTCGTGGGAGGCCGAGATGGGGGCGCCGAGCAGCGACCGGAGGTCCGCTTCCAGCGCCACTGCTCTATCGGCGAACCCCAGTCGATCGACCTCGACCGCGCAGAAGCCGACGGAGACCAGATCGTCCAGGAGTGCTTTCGTCGAATCCTGAGGCAGGGCCAGCTGCCAGTCGGCCAGGCTGGTGCCGCTGAACGCGCCATAGCTCCAGCGAAGTGAGGACGATACCAAGTAGGGCCTCAGGTGGGCGTAGCTTTCCATGTCATGAACCCGGACGTTGTCCGGGAACGTCGCGATCGGGAGCTGGAACACGGAGCAACCGGGCTCGACACGTGCCTCGATTCGTTGGCTGAACGCACTCAGGTCGGCTACTTCGACGCGCAGGTCCTTGTAATGGGGAGCCATGGCGGGGTTCGTCTGGTCGAGCACACCGACGGTGAGGAGGGCGATCGCTACCAACAGGCCAAGGATGCGGTTCTTGCGGCTCAGCACGCTCACCCAGTGACCCACCGCAAGCAGCCCAAAGAGCGCGACGATGACGAAAAGACGGGACCAGGCGCGGATCTGCGGGGTCACAAAAAGTGCGACGAAGGACCCAAGACCGCCGATTGAGAAGAAGGAGATGGCGGCCACGGTGAGGACACCGAGCATCCCGAGCTCCCGGTTGACTGGCTTGACGCGCCGAGGAACCAGGCTGGACAACGTGATCACCACAAGTGCCACCACCCCGAACAGCGTGATGACCCCCAACGCGGGCTCCTCGGGAGACGGCGTGGTTCGGCTGTTGTAGGCGACAGTGAGGTACTGCAGAGCGTCCATCCGGTGGTGGATCCACGGCAGGATCAGGTCCATGAGCTTTCCGGCATACATCTCGGACTCCCAGAAGGCCCGATCGGTTGGCGCCGCCACGAGCGCACCTTTGTCCTGACCGGCAGCGACGCTCACGACGGCCGCGAGGCTGAGAGTGCCAATCGTGACGAGCAACAGCGCGGCGCGGGCGGTGGCTCTTAGGTCCCGCGTCGCGACCAGACGCAACAGCAGGGCGACGGCGAGTAGAAGAAGGGTGAACGCGGAGTAGTAGATCCCGCCGATGGCGATGCTGACGGCGCAGACCGCCGTCGTGAGGTTGAGCGTGAGAGCTGAGCGGCGCTCGGCTGCCGTCCGCCAGTCAACCTTGATTCGAAACAGCGGCTCCCCAAGGGCGGCCCGTAGGACCAGCCACATTCCCAAGGGCACGACCCAGTAGGAGGCAAGCATGAGGTGCTGGAACATCGTCTGGTGCCCGGGAACGACTGAGAAGAGGACGCCGGCCACGACCGAGCCGAGGCGACCGAGGTGCCGCTGGCGGGCCAACCAGTACATGGATAAGGCAGCCAGAGGGAAACCGAGGAAGAAGTAGATCGCGCTGACCGTGAACGGGTTGTGCGAGAACAGGCCGATCACCTTGTCCATGAGGACGAAATGCAGGTGGTCGGCATGCGGGAACCAGCTCGGGTCCTGGTAGAACGGCGCACCCAGATCAGGGTTGGAGCCGATCCAGCCCCGGTCGAGCATGTTCTTGAACACCGCCAGGCCGAAGGGGCTGTCACCAGACAGGTCGACGGGGTCACCTGGCCGCCACTGCCAGATCTTGAGAGCTTGCGCCATCGCCGCAACGGAGAGCAGCACGGCGACCACCGGACCGGCCACGTGGTTGGCCAGCACGGAGATCGGCCCCGCGGTCCTGGCCTTCGTGAACTGGCGCAACCCATTCCCTGACCGTCGGTGCCGATCGCCGTCCAGTCGCAGCGAGTTTGCCATGACCGTACCCGTCGGGATGGTGCCTCGGCACGCCTTTGGCTGGATCCGAGATCAAACGGACGCGCGAACGCCCCCCTGGGCCACCTCCGCGAGTCCCTGAAATCCACGTGGGATAAATACGCGTTTCTACGTATTTCGAGCAGGTAACTAGGCCATACAGTTGAAGTACACCTACGTCAAATGGTGGAACAGCCTGCTTGAGGTCTCGGATGTTCTCCGTGGCACCCTTC
>PKWT01000329.1 GCA_003132125.1 Micrococcales bacterium
ACAGCCTCCACGGCGACCTGGACCACCTTTCGGCGCTCCTCATCGGTGAGCGACGAGTACTCGCCGAGCGAGCCGTTCGGGCCGACCCCGCGGCAGCCATTGTTGATGAGCCAGTCGCAGTGCGCGGCGTACCGGTCGTAGTCGACGGCGAGCCCGGCCGGCGCGGACGAGTCCTCCTTGAATGCGAGAGCGGTGGCCACGATGACGCCGCCGAGGTCGAATTTCTGCTTGGTCATTTCATTCCTTTCATGGGTTCTGAAGGACGTTGGAGACTATTGGCGTCTGCGGCGAGCTCGCCAAGACGGATTGGTGCTGCGATCGGCCGGCGATCTGTGGTCACCCCGTCGATCAGGCCGCCGTCACCCGCAACGGTGGCGAGCAGCTCCTCGACCGAGCGCCCGCAGACACGGCCCTGGCAGATGCCCAAGCCGGCCCGGGTGCTGAGCTTGAGCGCGCGCAACGACCTCGACCCGCTGCTCTCAGCCGTCGCTCGGAGCGTTCCGAAGCTGACTTCCTCGCAGCGACAGACAATGGTGTCGGCGGTGAGCATCTTCGGCCAACCCGTGCGGATGCCGTGTGCCGCCTCGATCCGCCTCGCGAAGCCCTGGAAGGTACGGCGACGTCGCACGGCCCGCCGCAACGGGTCGTCGGTTATCAGCCCACCGGCAGCTATGTGGCCGGCGATGAGACCCTCCGCCATCGCCAGGTCGGCCCCGCCGATGCAGGTGATCTCACCGACGGCGTACACGCCGCGAACGCTGGTGTGCTGCCGGTCGTCGACCCGCACAAATCGATCGGGCGTGAGTGCACAACCGGCCGCGATGGCCAGCTCCAGCCTTGGGGTGAAGCCGTGACTGACGCAGACAGCGTCGACCTCGACCGTCCGTTCGGTGCCGCTGATGGGAGACCAGTCGGCGGTGACCGACGAAAGGGTGACTGCCTCGAGATGGTCAGTCCCGTGCGCGGCGACGACCATGCGCCCGAGCCGATACGGGATGCGGTGCCGCAGGTGGCCTGCCACATACCCGGCCAGCTCGACGCTCTTGCCCGCGACCGGCAGGAGCTGCCACGGCCAGGCTAGCCAGCCGCGCAGCAGCGCAGGAGCGCGATTGGCTTCGAACACGCCCAGCACCTTCGCACCGGCCCCGGAGAGCGAGGCCGCGACCGGTAGCAGGAACGGGCCTGCCCCGGCGACGATCACGCGCCGGCCCACCCCAAGGCGTTCCCCCTTGGCAAGCGCCTGTGCTGCGCCGCCGGAGAATACGCCCGGCAGGTCCCAGCCCGGAAATGGCAGGACGCGGTCGTGGGCGCCGGTGGCAATGATCAGGGCGCTCGGGGCAAATGCCAGCTTTTCGCGGCCGGCACCGTCGGGCTGGCCCACCATGACGTGCACGGTGCCGGGGCCTTGCGGAGAGGTCTCGATGGCCCAGACCTGCGCGGAACCGATGACTCGACATCCGCTGTCTGACTCGAGGGCGTCGCGCAGGCTGCGGAAGGTATCCCATCCGTGGTGCAGGATCCGTTCTGCTCCTGACGGACGAGCGTCAGGGAGGTGGCGCCAGAACTGGCCGCCGAGCTGGTCGGAGGAGTCGAGAAGGGTGACGGATGCGCCACGCTCCCGTGCCGCGCGGGCAGCGGCCAGACCCGCGGGTCCGGCTCCGATCACAAGTACGTCATTCAAAAGGTCCCCGTTCACGTCGCATCACCGCTCGGTAGCCCGTCGTGCTGGAGGGTGACGACATCGCCGTCGGATGCCCGGCGCTGGCAAGCGCGAACGTCGCGGAGGCCGTTCACCTCCACCAGACAGTCGAAGCAGACGCCGATCCCGCAGAAGACCCCGCGCGGCCGCCCCAGGGCCGATGTTCGGCGGAAGCCAAGCGTGCCGCCGGCGAGAATGACTCCTGCGAGGCTCTGCCCGGCCACACCACTGGTCGGAATGCCATCGACGGTGATGGTGACCAAGGTGGGCGGTGCAGGTTTGATCGAGTCGTCAAGGAACGGGAGCAGTCGTGCCGTCATGGTCAGGCCACGGCCTCAAGGTAGGGCGCGAGCGAAGCCCGAGCGGCCGAGTACGGCGCAGCGTCTATGCGCGTGGGACGACCCAGCATCAGGTCCAGAATGAGATCGGCGGTGGCAACGCTGAGGCCGATGCCAGCCCCCTCATGCCCGGTCGCATACCAGAGCCCAGGCATCCGCGGGTCCTCGCTGATCACCGGCAGGTGATCCGGCATGAATGGCCGGAACCCACCGTAACTGCGCATCACGGAAGCGTCGGCGAGAAAAGGAAACAGACGAATAGCCTTGGCTGCTATCTCACTCAGCACGTCGACCCGCAACCGCGCGTCGAAGCCGACCAACTGGCGGGACGAGCCAATCAGCACGGTGCCCGATCCCGTGGACTCGACCACGCTGGAGGTCTGCAGCGCGCCGTCATCAGATCCGACCGCACCCACATAGTCAGCGTCGTAGACCTTGTGAAAGATTCGGTGCCTCATCCGGGTGGTGACCAGCAGCTCGCCCCGCCGCGGGCGCACAGGTAGGCGCACCCCAAGAAGCCCTGCCACCTCCCCAGACCAGGGACCCGCGGCGACAAGCACCCGCCGGCCGCGCAACTCCCCCGCCGGCGTGGTGACGCCAATGAGAGAACCGGCGGAGTCAAGGAGGGGACCGAGCACGCGCGTGTTCTCGAGCAGCCGCGCCCCGTACAGCCGCGCCGATGCCATCAGCGCCTCCGTCGCGATGGCCGGTTGCACCTGCGCGTCTTCCGGGTAGTAGACCGCAGCTTCGATTCGAGCAGTCAGGTCAGGCTCCAGTCCCCGTGCCTCGGAGGCATCGATGACGCGGGCGTCAACGCCAGCGAGGCGCTGGCCGGCCACAAAGCCGAGCAACGACCCGGCCCCCGCCGCCGTCGTCGCAACCACGACGCCGCCCTTGGGATCGAACTCGACCGAAGGGAAACCGTCACCGAGCTGCTCACGCAGCTCGGTGACTGTGGAGCGCCACAGGCTCGCTGCATATTGCGCGAGCACAAGCTCGTGACCGGGTCCCTTGTCAGACACCAGCAGGTTTCCCTCACAAGCGGAGGACGTGCCTCCCGCTGTGGTGCCCCGATCGATCACAGTCACGCCGACGCCGGCCGAAGCGAGCGCGCGGGCGCATGCCGCACCGATGATCCCGGCACCAACAATGATCACGTCGCTGGTCAAGGGGTTCACCTCCGGTGAGTCCTGGATAGTATGTTACATACTATACAGGTTCGAATTTGGTTG
>PKWT01000418.1 GCA_003132125.1 Micrococcales bacterium
GTATGTCGCACGGCAGGTCGCGGTGAAGGCGAAGTACAGACTCTGGGTCACCAGCGCAGAGCGAGACGCGCTGAGGCGGATCCTGGCGACGTGCCCGTCGCAGCCGCTGCCGGCCACCACCGCGTTCGTTCTCGGGGGGCCCGAGCAGTAGGCGAGTCCGGCGTGGTCAGTCCTACGGCGCGGCAGGACTGTCGGCGCGCACGGCGGGCACGGGCAGGTCGATGAGGTTCTCGGGGAAATGGCACGCTACGCGGTGACCGGGCGCGAGCTCCGCGAGCGGCGGCTCGATCGTGCTGCAGATCTCCTTCGCCTTCCAACAACGGGTGTGGAAGCGACATGCCGATGGCGGGTTGATCGGGGAGGGGACGTCGCCCTCGAGCCGGATGCGGTCGCGTTTCGTGCGCCGTCCGGTGTCGGGGATCGGCACGGCTGACATCAGGGCCACGGTGTAGGGGTGCATCGGGCGCTCGTAGAGCGGGGTGCGGTCCGCGATCTCGACCATCTTGCCGAGGTACATGACGGCGACCCGGTCGGACATGTGGCGCACGACAGACAGGTCGTGGGCGATCGTGACGTAGGTGAGACCGAGCTCGTCCTGCAGGTCCTCGAGCAGGTTGATCACCTGCGCCTGGATCGACACGTCGAGCGCGGACACCGGCTCGTCGGCGACGATCAGTTTGGGTTTGAGCGCAAGAGCGCGGGCGATGCCGATGCGTTGACGCTGGCCGCCGGAGAACTCGTGCGGGTAGCGGTTGTAGTGCTCGGGGCTGAGCCCCACCAGCTCGAGCAGCTCCTGGACGGTCTTCTTGGTGCTGTGCTCGGTCTTGACGTTCTGCAGGCGGAAGGGGGCGCCGACGATGGTTCCGACCGTATGCCGTGGGTTCAGCGACCCGTACGGGTCCTGGAAGATCATCTGTACGTCACGACGCAACGGGCGCATCTTGCCCATCGAGATGTGCGTGATGTCCCTGCCCTCGAACAGGATCGTGCCTCCGGTGGGCTCGAGCAGCCGGGTCAGCATGCGACCCGTTGTGGTCTTGCCACAGCCGGACTCGCCCACCAACGAGAGCGTTTCGCCCTTGCGCACGGTGAAGCTCATCCCATCGACAGCCTGGACAGCGCCGACCTTGCGCTGAAGCAGACCACGACGGATCGGGAAGTGCTTCTGCAGGTCGGTGACGACGAGAATGTCTTCGCCACCGCCGGACGCGTTGGACTGCGAGCTGGCGGCGTTGGTCGGTGCTGAGGTCACGATCTGGCTCCGTTGGTGGATGCCGCGCTCACGGTGTGACACGTCGCGGTCGTCATAGCATCGGCTTGATGTCGTTCTCCCAGACCCGCTGGCGGTCCTGGGAGGAGAGGTGGCAGGCGAGGAAGTGGCGAGGAGAGATCTCAAGGAACTCAGGGCGATCAGTCTCGCAGGCACCGCCGTTGAGCTCGGCGTAGACGCACCGCGGGTGGAACGGACACCCAGTGGGGACGTTGATCAGGCTGGGCGGGGTGCCGGGGATGGGCCTCAGACGCTCGGCGCGCTCGCGGTCGAGCCGCGGCATCGAGCCCAACAGCCCCCACGTGTAGGGGTGCTGCGGGGCCGTGAAGATCTCGTGTGCTGTGGCGTACTCGGCGGCCCTGCCGGCATACATCACCAAGATGTTGTCGGCGAGCTCGGCGACGACGCCGAGGTCGTGGGTGATGATGATGACCGCCGAGTTGAACTCCTGCTGCAGGTCACGGATCAGGTCGAGGATCTGCGCCTGGACCGTTACGTCGAGCGCTGTCGTGGGCTCGTCGGCAATGAGCAGCTCAGGGTCGCATGAGAGTGCCATGGCGATCATCGCGCGCTGGCGCATGCCGCCGGAGAACTGGTGCGGGTATTCATCGACCCGCGAGCCTGGCTGCGGTATCCCCACCCGACCGAGCATGTCGATCGCGTGCTTGCGCGCCACTTGTTTCGAGACGTTGTTGTGCACCCGGTAGGCCTCGATGATCTGGTGGCCGACGGTGTAGTACGGATGCATGGCGGAGAGCGGATCCTGGAAGATCATGGCCATGTTCTTGCCACGCAGCTTGCGGATGTGCTCCCGGGAAGCGCCGATCAGGTTGTCGCCCTTGAGCAGGACCTGACCGGAGATCTTGGCGGTTCCGGGCGGGTGCAGACCCATGATCGACAGGCTTGTGACGCTCTTGCCGGACCCTGACTCGCCGACGATGCCAAGGGTCTCACCGAGCTCGAGGTTGAAGCTCAGCCCGTCGACCGACTTGACCACGCCGTCATCGGTGGGGAAGTGCACCCGAAGGTCCTTGACCTGCAGGAATCCTCCAATTCCGGGACGGACGGCGGGGTCGCCGCCCTCCAGCGTCGGGGAGGTGGTCACTGCGTCCGCACTCTCGGGTCGACGACCGCGTAGAGGAGATCGACGACCAGGTTGGCGATCACGATGAAGAAGGCCGCCAGCAACGTCACACCCATGATCTTGGGCATGTCCTGGGACACGATCCCGTCCACGGCGTACTTCCCGAGCCCGTTGAGGGAGAACGTCTTCTCGGTCAGGACAGCGCCACCCAGCAACAGGCCGACGTCAAGGCCGAAGATCGTCAGGATGGGGGTGAGCGCGGCTCGCAGACCGTGCTGGATGACGACGTTTCGCTCGCGCAGACCTTTGGCTCTGGCCGTCCTGATGTAGTCCTCGTGCATCGTCTCGAGCATGCCTGCCCGGGTCAGCCGGGCGTACTGCGCCGAGAAGAGGAAGGCAAGGGTGATCCACGGGAGGATCATCGAGTAAGCCCACTGCGCGGGGTTCTCGGTTAACGGGACGAACTGGCCTCCGGGGGCGGTCCACCCGAGCGTGTAGCTGAAGAAGGCCAGCGACACCAGCCCGGTGAAGAAGATGGGGAGGGACACACCTGCCAGCGCCAGGCCCATCGCTGCGCGGTCGAAGATGGTTCCTCGGCGCAATGCCGACAGCACGCCGGTCGCCACTCCGGCGACGAGCCAGAGGATCGAGGCACCCACGGCCAGCGAGGCCGTCACGGGCGCACGGTCGAGCAGGTCGGGCCAGACGGGCTGCCTGGTGATGAAGGAGTAGCCCAGGCACGGCGCGGGGCACCTCTCGACGCCGGCACCGTAGTCGTAGTTCTCGCCCATGACGATCCCCTTGGCCCAGTTCGCGTACTGGACGGTCATGGGGTCGTAGAAGCCGAGCTTCTGGGCGGTCAGGTGGACGGTCTCCGCTGTGGCGGCACGGCCGACGTACCTCGTTGCGAGGGTCTCGGGAGTGCCCCCGGCGATACGAGGTACGACGAAGAAGATCGAGAAGGTAATGATGCTCACGACGACGAGCAGCCCCACGGCCGCTATCAGCCGGCGGATGATGTATGTGATCACTGTTGCTGGCCTCGGTGGCCGACGCGGAGGGAACCTCCACGCCGGCCACCGGCTGCCTTCACCTGCCTATCGTGAGATGGATCGAACTGCTACGGCTTGCCGAGTGCCATGTAGTCGTAGTAGCCCAGCGACTCGTTGACGAACACGTTCGTCAGGTTCTTCCCACGCATCAACAGACTCTTGGCGTAGACACCCGGGAAGATCACCGCTTCCTCCATGACCCTCTTGTCGATCTGGCCCCACACAGCGTTGCGCTTGGCGGTGTCCAGCTCGTTGACTGCCTGGTCGAGGAGCTTGTCGACCTCGGGGATCCGGACACTGGTGTTCGAGGAACCACCGGTCTCCCGGATGACGCGGCTGTCGACGATCTGCGACAGGAAGCCGAAGCCGTCCGGCCAGTCGGCGCCCCAACCGTTCAGAGCAAGGCCGAGGTTGTTGGCCTTGACGAACGGCGGGTTACCGGCATACGAGGAGAAGTAGTCGGCCTTGGCATAGCCCTTGAGAGTCAGCTTGATGCCGACCCTCGCCAGCGCCTGCTGAAACGCTTCTGCAGTGGCCTTCTCCTTGGGCCGCTCGTTGCGGTAGGCAATGTTGGTCGCGAAACCATTGGGCTGGCCGCACTTGGCCAGCGACTCCTTGGCCTTGGCCAGGTCGCCCTTGTTGTCCGCGCCCGCCGGGTAGAGGTCGTACTTCTGGTAGCCCGGGATCATCGGGGGCAGGATCGTCGTGGCAATCTCGCCGCCGGAGAACGCGCCACCGTAGGCCGTCTGGTAGCTGGTGCGGTCCATGGCGTACTCGATGGCCTTGCGGCAGTCGATGTTGTCCAGTGGCTTCACCGTCGGGTTGATCGAGGTGTACCAGAGCCGGGCGAGCGTCGGGTTGTCCGTTCGAGCCTTGAGCGTCGGGTCGCTGAGCACCTTGCTCTGCGACGCGGCCGTCAGGCCGGTGCCGGCGATCGCGACATCGAGGTCACCGGAGATGAGCCGGTTGTCGATATCCTCCGCGTTCACGTTGAGCTGGACGTCGTACCCATCCGGCAACGCCTTGCGGTTCGGGTCCGTGGCCTGATCCCAGTAGGGGTTGCGGACGAGCGTGTAGCTCTTGTCGGCCGCGTAGGTCTTGAACATGTAAGGCCCTGAGGAGATCACGTGCTCCTTGTACTTCGCGCCGGTGTCCTTGGCTTCGGGGACCGGGATCGTCTGTGGCAGCTGGGCCAGGTAGTCGAAACCAGCAAACGGAGCGATGAGGTGGAAGACGATCGTCGAGTCATCCGGGGTCGTGATCGCCGAGTCGGTGTTCATCCCCTTCGACTTGTAGGGGCCCTTATAGCCCTTGGGCATGTTGAGCATCGCCTCGAAGTACGCCGGACCGTTCGGGAAGGTCGCCTTGTCCGTCGACCGAAGCACCGCGTACTTGACGTCTGCGGCCTTGACGACGGTGCCGTCCTCGAACTTCACGCCCTTGCGGAGCTTGTAGGTCCAGGTCTTTCCGCCGTCCGACGCCACACCGAGGGTCTCAGCGAGGTCGGGGACCAGCTCAGCGCTGGCCTTGCCGGGAGCCGGCTTGAACATCGTCAGAGCTCGCCCGTAGACGCGAACGAAGTCCCACGAGTAGCCGTAGTAGGTCTCGCCCGGGTCCAGGGTGTCGGGGGCGGCTTCATCGGCGAGCTTGATGATGCCGCCCTTCTTCTCTGAAGGGTTGAACACCGTGGTCAAGCCGGCGTTGAACGCGTCCTTGACTGTTGATCCGGCGCTTCCTGTGTCGGTCTTGGGAGTTGTCCCACCCGCGCAGGCGGACAGTCCCAGGGCAAGAGCCACCCCGGCCGCGCCCATCGCTCTCATTCGCATTCTCTTCATGGTTGTAAATCACCCTTCTTCTTGCGTGATCTGCATGGACATGCGGGGTTTGGTGGGGAAGAGCTCATCAGCTCGGCTATCGAGCTCGTGGGTCGAGTGCGTCACGGAGCCCGTCACCGAGCAGGTTGAAGGCAAGGACCGTTACGAAGATCGCGAGACCGGGCCAGAGCATGAAGTGAGGAACCGTGTAGTAGGTGACGGCGTCGGACAGCATGCCGCCCCACGTTGCCGTAGGCGCACGCACGCCTACCCCGAGGAACGACAGGGCAGCCTCGAACAGGATGTTCGTGGGGATGAGCAATGTGGAGTACACCAAGATCGGTGCCATCAGGTTTGGCAGCAGCTCGCGGAAGAGCAGATAGGGGTTCTTCGCACCGAGACTGCGGGCGGCATCGACGAACTCGCGCTCGCGCAGGGAGAGCGTCTGGCCACGGACAATGCGTCCGATGTAGGGCCAGTTGAAGAAGCCGATGATGAAGATCAGCAACAGGATTCGCAGCATGTCGCCACCGATGCCGAAGGCCGTGTCCGGCATGACACCGGCAAGCGCGATGGCGAACACGAGCAGCGGGAAGGCCAGGAAGACGTCCATCAGCCTGCTGATCAGGGCGTCCACCCAGCCGCCGAAGAACCCGGCGACGACACCCATGGTCGTGCCTATGGCCACGGACAGGAGAGTGGCGAAGAAGGCGATGAGCAGCGAGATTCTGGAGCCGTAGAGGATGCGGCTGAAGATGTCACGTCCGTTGAGCGGTTCGACCCCCATCAGGTGGTCCCAGCTCATTCCGCCCCGGGGGCCGATTGGCGTCAGCGTGCCGCCCGCGGTGTCGATCAGGTTCTGGTGGAACTCGTTCGGCGGGTCGCCCAGCCAATCCACGATCCACGGCGCGAAGATCGCGGTCGCGATCAAGAACGCGATCACCACGCCACCGCCCAACGCAACCTTGTCGCGTTTGAGCCGCATCCACGCGATCTGCCCGAGGGACCGTCCCTGGATCTTGCCCGCTCCGGCCAGGACTGCCTCGGGGTCGGCGACGAGCGATGTGGGACTGACTTCCAGCGGGGAGGTCACCGGCTCCAACACCTCCTGATGCGTCACAGATCGGGGCGGCGCCATCACTCGATGGTGCTAGGCGATCATCATGGTGCCCAGACCACCGATCAGCGACTGCTGTTGCCGAATCGTGACGTAGGTTTCTTGGGCCAGTTCCTTGCTCAGA
>PKWT01000447.1 GCA_003132125.1 Micrococcales bacterium
CGCTGGCCAGGATGCGGGACTGTTGGGACAGCGGGGTGAGTGTGAAGTCGCTGGGCAGGGTGTCAAAGACGTGGACCCCGGCGCGAGCCGTGGCACCGGTGGCACCCACGGCCGGCATCACCAGGCCGGCTCCCAGCAGTCCGAGGACCACTGAGGTCGCCAAGAACGCTCCTAGCAGGCTGACGATGTTGGTGAAGTTCGTAACGCGTCCCGGCATGGAGCCAAGGATAGCCCGCGGATCAGCCCAGATCCTGCCTCACGAACGCGGATGACTAGTCACTCTGGGAGGGCCGAACTACCCGAAAGCGTCATTCCCCCCATAAGCGTCCCTGCCTATCGTTCGGTTGGTAGTCACAATTCGTGTCGGGCCCTGCGTCCGCTGCGCAGATCAGGGGAGGCCAACGTGACCGTCACCATGACGCATCGCGAGGGTGTGACAACGGCCCGGTCGTCATGGGTCGACGAGTGGGCGCAGTACGGAACGTGCAGCGGGTCCGACCCCGATGCGCTGTTCGTGCAGGGCGCCGCGCAGCAACAGGCCAAGCAGGTCTGCATGGGCTGCCCGGTGATCGCCGAGTGCTTGGCCGACTCGCTCGACAACCACACCGAGTTCGGTGTCTGGGGGGGTATGACGGAACGCGAGCGTCGTGCCTTGCTCAAGCGCCGCCCGAACGTCACGTCGTGGCGGGGGCTGTTCGAGGCCGACCGAACTCGGCGGGAGCTGTCCGCTTCCTGAGTCAGGCTCGCTGGCCGGCGAGCGCCTCGCCCACCGTACGCAGACCCACCAGGTCGTGGATGTCCTGTGACGCTGCAGGCACCTCAACCGTCGGTATGTCGGGGTGGCCGGCGATGAACCGCTTGGCCAGGGCCTGGTGGCGTCCGGCGATCTCGGCCTGAACAGCGTGCAGTCGCAGCAGCGCCTGGGTGATGGCCGTGCTATCCGAGACCCCGGATCTACCGTTGGATGGACTGCCGTTCTCGATGTCGTCCAGCTCCTCGGCCGCGGCGAGCGCCCGGGCGGCCGACAGGCCTGGTGCGGACACGCGATACACCCGGTTGACGACGAGCCCGGCCAGCGGCATCCCCTCTTCGTCCAGACGATCCACGAAGTACGAGGCCTCACGCAGAGCGTCACGTTCTGGGGCGGCAACGACGATGAACTTCGTGGCGCTGTCGCTCAAGAGCGCATAGGTGTGGTCCGCCCGCTCGCGAAACCCGCCAAACATCGTGTCGAGGGCAGCAACGAAGGTCTGGACGTCGGTGAGCATCTGTCCACCCAAGAGCTTGGTCATGGCCGTGGTGACGATGTTGACGCCGGTTGTGAAGACCTTCAGGTATGCACGGCCGCCGACCTTCGCAGGCGCCGCCAGTATGCGGATGAAGCGACCGTCCAGGAACGAGCCCAGGCGTTTTGGGGCGTCCAGGAAGTCCAGGGCCGATCGTGAGGGCGGGGTGTCCACGACGATGAGGTCCCAGCGCGGGTTGTCCGGGTTGCGGTCTGCCTCGAGCCTCAGCTGGCCGAGCTTCTCCATCGCCATGTATTCCTGCGTACCGGCGAAAGAGCTCGAGACGGCTTGGTAGAACGGGTTCGCCAGGATCTGTTCGGCCTTGTCAGGGGCGGCGTGCGCCATCACGACCTCGTCGAAGGTCCGCTTCATGTCCAGCATCATGGCGTCGAGCGAACCGCCTCGGGCGACGTCGATGCTCAGCACCGGCCTGGGGGTGTTGTCCAGCGTCGTGAGGCCGAGCGACTGTGCCAGTCGCCGGGCCGGGTCGATCGTCAGCACAACCACCTGACGGCCGGACTCGGCCGCGCGCAGTCCCAGCGCCGCCGCGACCGTTGTCTTGCCGACTCCGCCGGCGCCGCAGCACACGATCACGCGGGTCTGTGGGTCGTTGAGCAGTGCGTCGATGTCGAGGACGGGCGACATCAGGCCATCCCCTGGGCCACGAGCGTCTCGGCCAGCTCACGGATGCCGTTGGCGTCGACGCCCTCGGACAGGGACGGCAGTCGATAGGTCGGCCGTCGAAGGCCCGCGACGACCAGGTCAGCCTCGTGCTCGAGGGCGACGCGCTCGGCATGGTCCCTGGCCTCGGCCAGCAGCCCGTCGACGATGGCGTCGGTCGCCCGGACCTTAACCCGGGTCAGGTCTGCTGCGACGTCCTTCCGGGAGATCGCGGATCGAGCGGCCGTCTTCAGCGCCTTGGGGGTCAGGATCGTCTCGCGCACCTGGTTGACGACGACTCCGCCGACCGGCATACCGACGGCCCTGAGCTCGGCGATGGCGTCGACCGTCTCCTGGACCGGCATCTCCTCGAGCAGCGTCACCACGTGGACGACCGTCTGGGGAGACTTCAACATCGCCGTGATGGAGTCGGCCTGTGAGCGGATCGGGCCGACCCGCGCGAGGTCGGCAACCTCATGGTTGACATTGAGGAACCGTGCAACGCGGCCGGTGGGGGGAGCGTCCAGGACGACGGCGTCGTACGTCCGGGCGGCGCCCGGACCCTTGGCCCGGTGTTCCTTGCGGCGCCTGACTGCCTCGTAGACCTTGCCGATCAACAGAACGTCCCTGACGCCAGGCGCGATCGTCGTGGCGAAGTCGATGGCGCCGAACTTCTCCAGCAGCCCGCCGGCGCGGCCGAGCTTGTAGTACATATGGAGGTACTCCAGCAGTGCCGCCTTGGCGTCGACCGAGAGCCCGAAGACCTCGCCGCCTTGCGCCGCGTGCGCGATGCGTGCCTCGACCGAGGCCAGTGGGGCCACGTCGAAGGTCTGGCTGATGCCCTGGCGTCCTTCGACCTCGGCCAGCAGCACCCGCCGTCCCTGGCCTGCGAGCGCCAGCGCCAGCGCTGCAGCGACCGTTGTCTTGCCCGTGCCGCCCTTGCCCGTGACGACATGCAGCCGTACGCCGTCCCAGTCGGTGTCGCGGACCGACGCCGCGCCGAGTGCCATGGTGATGAGCCTAGGACCCCGTGCGCGTGATGGCCGACCCGCCCGAGGCTCCGTTCCCGCCTGTGCATCGGCCGATCGGTCGGTTGATGTTGCCGTTTGGTTTGTTGACGGTGTCGATCGGCTGATGATTCGTCTGTTCGGTAGCGGGGCGACGTCTTCCTTGCCAATAATCCAAAGGGTGATCGGTAGTGACTTCAGCAGCGTCCTGTACCGCGCTCAGAGCGGTGACGAGTCGGCGTTCGCCTGCCTGTGGTGCGACATCAACCCCACTTTGAAGCGGTACCTGCATGTCATCGCGGGCGAGGTCAACCAGGACGTCATCGCCCAAACCTGGGTGATCGTGGGTCAGGGACTGTCCCGTTTCAAGGGCGATGAGATGACCTGGCGCTCATGGGTGTTCGCAACGGCGAGACGAGCCGAACCCGTTGCGTTCGCACGTCGCTCCCTTCCTGCGCTCCTGATGACCGACGATGACGCAGCTCCTGCCGCGCCGACACCACCTCCGGGACGGTTCCCGCCCCAAGGACAGCTCGACGATCCTGTGCTGGGCATCTTCATCGGAGCCGCAGACCATCTGTCGTGACCGCCCGAACAGGACCGCGCGCGCTGGCGGGCAGGGTCCTGTGGGCCGTGGCTGGATCCGGTCTAGGCTGCCTTCATGGCTAACTGGGAGTACGCAACGGTTCCACTGATCGTGCACGCCACCAAGCAGATTCTTGACCAGTGGGGCGAGGATGGCTGGGAGCTCGTGCAGGTCCTGACCGGCCCGGACGGCGGCGGCCTGGTGGCTTACCTCAAGCGAGAGAAGGCATAGTCATGTCCGCTGTTGAAGACCGTTTGGCCGAGCTTGGCCTTACCCTTCCCGACGTTGCCAAGCCCGTGGCTGCCTATGTGCCGGCTTTGCGTGACGGCAACTTGATCTTCACCTCCGGTCAGCTGCCGATGGTGTCCGGCGCACTGGTTCAGACCGGCAAAGTGGGGACAGGCGATGGCAATATCTCGCCGGAGGATGCCAAGAAGCTGGCCGAGATTTGTGCCCTCAACGCGATCGCTGCCGTCAAGTCCGTCATCGGTGACCTCGACAAGGTGACCCGTGTGGTCAAGGTTGTCGGCTTTGTGGCCAGCGACCCGTCGTTCACCGGGCAGCCCGGCGTCATCAACGGCGCCTCCGAGCTGCTCGGCAAAGCGTTCGGCGCCGCAGGGGTCCACGCTCGGTCGGCCGTGGGGGTCGCGGCTCTTCCGCTCGATGCCCCGGTCGAGGTCGAGATCACCGTTTCGGTCCAGGACTGAGCATTACCACTCAGATCCGCGACTTCGCCGTCGGGACGCTCGCCGGCCGGGCCCAGGACTGGTTGGAGGGCCGTGGCACCGAGGTAGTCACCGCCAAGCCCGCGGCCACGGTCATGATTGTGCGTGACCACGGCGACAGTGGGGTCGACCGGAGCGCGGTGGACGTCTTCATGCAGCGCCGTGTCTCCACCATGGCGTTCGCGCCGCGGATGATGGTGTTCCCCGGCGGAGGCGTCGACCCGCGCGATGCCGACCCCAGCCTGCCCTGGGCAGGGCCCTCGCCCGCTGACTGGGGTCGTGTGCTCGTCGCCGATGAGGCCACAGCGCGCGAGCTGGTCGCCGCCGCGGTGCGCGAGGTGTTCGAGGAGTGCGGGGTCTTGCTGGCCGGGCCTTCCGCCGACTCCGTGGTCGGGGACGTGAGCGGTCCGCAGTGGCAGGCCGAGCGCAAGGCGTTGCTGTCGCGTGAGGTCTCGTTGGCCCAGATGCTGATTCGTCGTGGCTTGGTGCTGCGTTCCGATCTCCTCCGGGCACGGGCTCACTGGATCACTCCGGAGTTTGAGCCAAAGCGTTACGACACGAGGATCTTCGCAGCACTTCTGCCGGCTGGGCAGATCGCCGATGACCAGACCAGTGAGGCCGACCACGCTGGCTGGGTCGATCCCGGTCGCCTGCTCGAGGACTATGCGACGGGTGTGGCATTGATGCTGCCGCCGACCGTGGTGTGCGTCGAACAGGTGGCGGCGGCCTCCTCTGCGGCCGAGTTCATGGCCGCTGAGGTCCGCATCGCCCCGATCACCCCGGTGATCGTCCGAACTGATGACGCGGTGGTCATTCGCTGCGTCCTGCCGTCTGTGCCTCTCCCGCTGGCGGGGGAATGACGCCCGCACCGGCCGCACCTCCCGCTGGCGGGGAGGGGAAGCCTGTGTGGGTTGGCGGCGACGTCACCTCGCGCGCGACCTGCGTGCTCGCGCCGAACCCTGGCGCCATGACGCTCGAGGGCACCAACACATGGGTCCTGATGGAGCCGGGCGCGACGGACTGTGTGGTCGTCGATCCAGGACCGCTCGACGAGCAGCATCTGCGGCGGGTGCTGGACGTGGTGGCTGGACGCGGGGCGCGCGTTGCCCTGACTCTGCTCACGCATGGCCACCCGGACCACGCCGAATCCGCCTGGCGGTTCGCCGCACTCACCGGCGCGCCGGTTCGAGCCATCGGCACCGGGCACGACGATCTCGACCAGCGTGAGCGGTTGACGGTCGGCGGTCTGGACCTGGCGGTCGTGGCCACTCCCGGGCACACCAGCGACTCGCTCTCATTCCTGCTGGTTGCCGAGAACGCCCTGATCACCGGCGACACGATCCTGGGACGTGGCACCTCAGTGGTGGCATGGCCCGATGGTGAGCTCGCGGCATACCTCTTGTCCTTGCGGCGTATCGAGGCCATGACCGACTCGCGCGAGGTAGTTCAGATCCTGCCGGGACACGGCCCCACCGTTTCGGACCCAGCCGCAGTCGTGCGCTTCTACCGTGACCATCGACAGGAACGCCTCGAGCAGGTGCGAGCGGCCGTTGCTTCCGGGGCGGTCGGCGCGGATGCGGTGGTCGAGATGGTCTATGCCGATGTCCCGCGGGAGGTCTGGCCGGCGGCCCGGCTCAGCGTGCTGGCCCAGCTGGACTACCTGGCAGTCAGCGGGCCCGACGCCTGAGGCGTTCGACGTCCATCAGCACGACGGCGCGGGCCTCAAGCTTGATCCAGCCCCGCGTGACGAAGTCAGCCAATGCCTTGTTGACCGTCTCGCGAGAGGCGCCGACGAGCTGGGCGAGCTCTTCCTGGGTCAGGTCGTGGGGGACCAGGACGCCGTCCTCGGCTGGGCGGCCGAAGCGGTTGGAGAGATCGAGCAGGGCCTTGGCCACGCGGCCGGGCACATCGGTGAAGACGAGATCGGCCAGGGCCTCGTTGGTGCGGCGAAGACGACGGGCCAGCGCGGCCAGCAAGGTCGCCGCCACGGCTGGACGACCAGACAGGAACGCGTTGAGGTCATCATGGCCGAGTGCGATGAGCTGGGTCTCGGCGACGGCAGTGGCGGTCGCAGTGCGGGCACCGGGGTCGAAGAGGCTGAGCTCGCCAAACATCTCGCCCGGGCCCAGGACGGCCAAGAGGTTCTCGCGACCGTCGACACTGGTACGCCCGAGCTTGATCTTGCCTTCGCCGATCACGTAGAGCCGATCCCCCCTGTCGCCTTCGCGAAAGAGGATGTCACCGCGTTCGAGGTGCGATGCCGTCATCGACTCCATCAAGGCTCCTGCGGCCTCGTCGTCCAAGGCAGCGAAGAGCGGGGATCTTCTTACGATGTCGATGTCCACGGCGCACAGTCTGCCAGAGCGAGACGGTTGGCGGGATTATCGACCACGCCGATTAGTCTGACGGGGTGCCTGCGACCATGAGCCCCGAGACCCCGGTCGCGCTGACCCGCCGTGCCCGCAAGATCTATCGCGCGTTGGTCGAGCGCTATCCCTACGCCCATTGTGAGCTCGACTTCGATAACCCGTTGCAGCTCTTGGTCGCCACGGTGATGTCCGCGCAGACCACCGACATCCGGGTGAACCTGGTGACGCCGTCGGTCTTTGCGCGCTACCGGACCGCCGCGGACTACGCCAGTGCCGATCGCACCGAGCTCGAGACGATGATCCAGTCCACAGGCTTCTACCGCGCCAAGTCTGACTCGCTGATCAAGATCGGGGCGGCACTCGTTGATCGGTTTGACGGCGACGTGCCACCCCGGCTCAAGGATCTGGTGACCCTGCCAGGGGTCGGGCGCAAGACCGCGAATGTGGTGCTGGGCAACGCTTTTGGTGTCCCCGGGATCACTGTGGACACGCATGTCGGGCGTTTGGCGAGGCGTCTTGGCTGGACCACGGAGCTGGATCCGGTCAAGGTCGAGCACGTGGTGGGCGCGCTGTTTCCGAAGAAGGACTGGACCATGCTCTCCCACGTCCTGATCTTTCACGGGCGCCGCACCTGTCACGCGCGCAGGCCGGCATGCGGCGCGTGTCCGGTTGCCACGTGGTGCCCGTCCTACGGCGAGGGTGAGATGGACCCGGTCAAGGCGACAGGGCTGTTGAAGTACGAGCTCTCCCCGGAGCTGTCGTGACGGACCCCATCGAGGCGGCTGCCGGCATACAGGCACACCGCGTCGACCAACGGGCCGCTGGCGCTGGCGGGGGCGCGCCTTCGCCTGTCCGCCAGCCGGACTGGATGGCGCATCTGGTCGGGCAGCTGGACCAGCTCGAGCCGGAGTTCTTCAGCCGGTTCCTTCCCCCCGACGAGGGAGGCCGGCAGTCCGCGGTGCTGATCCTGTTCGGGCCGGGCGACGACGGCGGCGAAGATGTTGTGCTCACTGAGCGGTCCCACAGCATGCGTTCGCATGCGGGCCAGGTGTCCTTCCCGGGTGGCGCGATCGATCCCACCGACTCAGGGCCGGCTGCGGCCGCACTGCGAGAAGCCCGCGAAGAGGTGGGCCTGGACCCGGCCGGCGTTGAGATCGTGGCTGAGCTCCCGGCTCTGTATCTCCCGCCAAGCAACTTCGTTGTCACGCCGATCCTTGCGTGGTGGTCCGAGCCGAGTCCGATCGACGTCGTCGACCACCGTGAGGTCGCCCGGGTGATCAGGGCCCCGCTGTCCGAGCTCACTGACCCGGCAAGACGATTCACGATCACGCACCCCAGTGGCTTCGTGGGTCCGGCGTTCGACATTGACGGTCTGCTCGTGTGGGGCTTCACCGCGGGGCTGCTCTCCAAGGTCATCGAGCTGGCGGGCCTTGAGCAGTCGTGGGACAGGGACGACCACCGACCGCTGCCCGCGCACTTCGTCGGAGCCCGCGATGGCTCGGTCGCACCCCCGGCCCGAGCCCAGGAAGATCCGTCATGACCTCGATCCTGCTGGACATCGTGTTGGGCATCCTCTTGGTGAGCTACGGCTTCACCGGTTACCGCCAGGGCTTCGTGGTCAGTGTGCTGTCCCTGGTCGGATTCCTCTCTGGCGGCGCGCTGGGCATGTGGCTGCTGCCGGTCGTGCTGCAGCGCTGGCACAGCGTGGACAACAACGTGCTGGCGCGCACGGTCGTTCTGATCTTCGGGGTGTTCGTCCTTGCCTCCCTCGGCCAGGCGATCGCCATCAGCCTCGGGTCTCGACTTCGCCACGGGCTGCGGGTCCGACCGGCACGGGTGGTCGACTCCATCCTGGGCGCGGTGGCCACGGTGCTCGCGGTGTCGGTGCTCGTCTGGTTCATGGCGGGTGCGGTTCGTGGCGGTGCTCCTGCGCCGCTGGCCAAGGCGATCGGCGCCTCACGAATCGTTCAGACGATCGACCGTTTCATCCCGCCACAGACTGGGAGGCTCTTCGCGGGGTTCTTTTCCGTTCTCGACCGCGAGGGGTTCCCCCGCGTATTCGAGGGCATCCGGGCCGAGCCGATCGCCCCCGTCGCGCCGCCGGACAGCCGACTGGCGTTCGGCTCGGGCGTGGCCGGCGCAGCCGGGTCGATCGTCAAGATCACCGGCGTGGCCGAGTCGTGCAACCGCGGTCAGGAAGGCAGCGGCTGGGTCGTCGCGCCGGAACGTGTCGTGACCAATGCCCACGTGGTCGCCGGGGTGTCGAACGAGCGCGTCCGGATCCGCGGCACCGGTCGCTCGTATGACGCCCGCGTGGTCCTCTTTGATCCACGACGGGACCTCGCTGTGCTCTCGGTGCCGGGTCTGCCCGCGCCGGCGTTGACGCAGGGCCCTGACCTCAAACGCTCCGAGGGCGCAGCGGTCGCGGGCTTCCCGCTGGACGGGCCCTACCGCGTCGACTCCGCCCGCGTGCGCGACGTGCTCACCGCCACGGGCGCGGACATCTATGGCAATCCGGGTGTGACGCGCGAGGTCTACTCGCTCTTTGCCAGGGTCGAGCCGGGCAACTCCGGCGGGCCGCTCCTGTCGCCCGGGGGCGATGTCGTCGGAGTCGTCTTCGCGAGGTCCCTCGATGACACCCACACCGGATATGCGCTCACGCTGGACGAGGCCAGGCCCGTCCTCGATGCGGCGAGCAGGTCCTTCTCTCCCGTGAGCACCGGGGGATGTGCGGTGGGTTGATCCGAACGCGCTGTTCAGCGGTGGGCGTTCAGCGNNGTGGGCGTTCAGCGGTGGGCGTCAAGCCATCGCAGAAGGTGTGCGTTCACCTCGTCGGGCGCCTCCTCGGGCAGGAAGTGTCCCGCGTGCTCGATGAGGTGCTGCTCGAAGGGACCTGTGACATAGACCGATGACGCCGCGGCCAGCGCTGGCACCACAGCACCGTCTTGTCCACCCTGCAGCTGGAGCACGGGCACTGTGATGACCGACCGCACTCGCTGGGCGAAACGTCTGCCGTCGAGTCGCAGCTGGCTGCGGACCACCCAGCGGTAGTACTCCGCGGCTGAGTGGGCGACGAATGGAAGGGCCATCGCCTCGGCATAGCGTTGAACGACGTCGCGTGGAGGCCAGTGCCCCTGTGGAGCCGACCAGGCGCCCAGCAGGTGTTCGACGTACGCGGGGCTCGTTCTCATCTGATGCTCGGGAACGAAGGGACGTTGCAGTCCGGCCAGGTAAGCATTGGATCGGATCTGGGCAGGATTGAGCAGCGAGGCGCGACGAAGAACGAGCGGGTGTGGCATGCCGAGCGCAGCGACGGCGGTGGTGACCGCGGGCTGCATCGTGGGCATGGACCAGGCGATCCAGCCGCCCCACCCATGTCCGACGATCACCGCGTTGCTCGCGCCGAGGGATCGCACGATGCTCGCGACATCGGCGGCCAGGGTGAAGGTGTCATAGCCGCGTGGTGGCTTGTCGGAGGCGCCAAAGCCGCGCAGGTCGATGGCAGCCGCCCGGTAGCCGGCTTCGGCGAGCGCGGTCAGCTGGTCGCGCCAGGCCCACCAGAACTGTGGAAACCCATGCAGGAGAACGACAAGCGGACCCTCGCCGAGCTCGGCCACGTGGAAGCGAGCTCCGTTGGCGGAGACGAACTTGTGCTCCCAGGGTCCGTCGATGAGCACAGATGACGCATCGTTCCTCATGTGCGCAGATCTCGCTTCGATGCAGGTTGTGGTGGGTGAGGCGGCTGGGGTTCGTCAGCCGTTGCTGGGTCTGATGGCAGCAACGGTGTCTTGTGCGTTCTTGATGGCGCGCTCGGGCTTGCCCTTGATCTTGCTGAGGCTGCTCTTGCCGATGACTGCAAGGATCGCCCCGAGCACGAGAAAGAGGCCGGACACGACGAGGAACGACAGCCAGGGAGCCAGCCCTGCCGCCACCAACCCATATGCCGCGGCGATCGGCAGCATGATCAGGGCAAGGAACACGAGCAACGCTGCCGCCGCGAACAGCCCCGCGGCGGCGCCGGCCTTCTTCGCATCCGCCCCAATCTCCGCCTTGGCCAACGCGATCTCGCTGCGAATGATCGATGAGAGGTCATGGGTCGCATCAGCCACCAACTGCCCGAGGGTGCGCTCGGTCGCGTCCTTCTGATCGCTCATCGACCCTCCGCTCGAGTTATCTGTTCTACGACCCTACTCAGTGACGGCCGTGCGCCGAGCCTTTACGCAGTTCAGGCCGGTCCCGAGGCTTCTGAAAGCCATCGAAACCGGCCTGAACCGAGCAAACCAGCCTCAACTGAGCAAACTGCGCTCAGCTGGTCACAGGGTCACTCCTCGGTGCCGCCTGCATTGAGGCCGGTCTTGATCAGGTCCATGACGTGCGAGTCGGCCAAGGTGGTGACGTCACCGACCTCGCGGTTCTCGGCGACGTCCTTGAGCAGACGACGCATGATCTTGCCAGAGCGTGTCTTGGGCAGCTCGTCGACGATCATGATCTTGCTCGGCTTGGCGATCGGGCCGATCTCCTTGGCCACGTGGTTGCGCAGCTCGGTCACGATGTCTTCGCCCGCATCCGCGTTGCCACGCAGGATGACGAACGCGCACACGGCCTGGCCCGTCGTGTCGTCCTTGGCGCCGACCACTGCGGCCTCTGCCACCTTGGGGTGGGACACCAGCGCGGACTCGATCTCGGTGGTGGACAGGTTGTGGCCCGCCACGATCATGACGTCGTCCACCCGGCCGAGCAGCCAGATGTTGCCGTCTTCGTCCTTCTTGGCTCCATCACCGGCGAAGTACAGGCCGGGGAAACGCGACCAGTACGTCTCCTGGTAGCGCTCCGGGTCGCCCCAGATACCTCTCAGCATTGCCGGCCACGGCTTGGTCAGGACGAGATAGCCGCCCGAGCCGTTGGGCACCGACTTGCCCACGTCGTCGACGACATCCATGGCGATGCCCGGCACCGCGATCGTCGCCGAGCCCGGCTTGGTGTGGGTCACTCCCGGCAGGGGGCTGATCATGATGGCCCCGGTCTCCGTCTGCCACCAGGTGTCCACGATGGGGCACCGGTCGCCGCCGATCACCCGGCGGTACCACATCCACGCCTCAGGGTTGATCGGCTCACCGACCGAGCCCAGGAGCCGCAGCGATGAGAGGTCGAACTTGCCGGGGATCTCCTCACCCCACTTCATGAAGGTACGGATCGCTGTGGGCGCGGTGTAGAAGACGGTGACGCCGTACTTCTCGATGACCTCCCACCAGCGGCCCTGGTGAGGGCTGTCAGGAGTGCCTTCGAACATCACCTGGGTGGCACCGAGGGCCAGCGGCCCGTAGACGATGTAGCTGTGACCGGTCACCCAGCCCACATCGGCGGTGCACCAGAACACATCGGTGTCGGGGTGGACGTCATGAACCACGGCGTTCGTGTATGCGCTCTGTGTCAGGTAGCCGCCGGTGGTGTGGAAGATGCCTTTGGGCTTACCTGTGGTGCCCGAGGTGTAGAGGATGAACAGCGGGTGCTCGGAGTCGTGCCCCACGACCGGGTGGGTCCCGTCTGCGGCCGCGAGTGCCTCATGCCACCAGACGTCGCGGTTGTCGTCCCAGACCACATCGCCGCCGGTGCGCCTGACGACCAGGACCTTCTCGACCGTGGTCTCACCACTGACGGCATCGTCGACCGCCGGCTTGAGTGCAACCGCTGCGCCACGGCGATAGCCGCCATCGGCGGTCACCACGACCTTGGCCTGGGCGTCACTGATCCTGGTGCGCAGCGCGTCCGCGGAGAAACCACCGAACACGACCGAGTGCGGGGCGCCGATGCGCGCGCACGCGAGCATCGTGATGACGGCCTCGGGGATCATCGGCAGATAGACCGCGACCCGGTCGCCCTTGACGACGCCGAGGTTCTGCAACGCATTTGCCGCTCGCTGCACCTCGGCGAGCAGGTCGGAGTAGGTGATGTCCCGTGTGTCCCCGGGCTCGCCCACCCAGTGGATCGCCACCTTGTCGCCGCGTCCCGCCTCGACGTGACGGTCGACGCAGTTGTATGACGCGTTCAGCTCGCCCCCGACGAACCACTTGGCGAACGGGGCGTCGCTCCAGTCAAGGGTCTGGTCGAAGTCCTTGCTCCACGTCAGGTACGACCGCGCCTGCTCGGCCCAGAATCCCTCGTGGTCGGCGGTGGCCGCGCCATACAGCTCGGCCTTGCCGTTGGCCGCACTGGCGAACTCGGCGCTCGGCGGAAACTTGCGGTTTTCCTGGGACAGGTTTTCCAGGGTTTCGTGGGTCACAACATCCTCCAGGTCACAGGCGGGGTTACAGCTTCACTCAACCGGGTAACCGCTCGTGCATCAAGACCCTCTGCCCGCTCGGGCGTCGGGCGGGCAGTTTGCGGCGTTGAGCGGTCGGATCGCTCAACCGAGCGATTTGCCGAGATGGATCCCGTCGACGTGGTGGACGTAGTGGCCGTAGGGCGTGCCATCGATATCCGAGTAGCCGGATGAGCGGTAAAGGGCGATCGCGCTCGTCTGCGGCCGCCCGGTCTCGAGCACCAGCCAGTCGAGGTCGGCCGCCCGCGCACTGGTTTCAAGCTCGGTCAGGACGATTCGAGCCAGACCGCGCCCGCGGGCGGAGGGGACGACATACATACGCTTGATCTCTGCGGTGTTCGGGGATGGCAGGCCGGGTCGGTCTCCCAACCGTCGCCACCCACCCATCGCGACCGGAACGCCATCGACGTAGCCCACGAGGAAATGCCCGGTGGGTGGCTCAAAGTCGGCTACCTCCACCGTGCTCTCGTCGCCCGGGCCGCCATAGAGCTCGCGATAGTGCGCCTGTACCTCGGCGGTCAGGGCGACGACGTCGGGGTGGCCGTACGGGCGGGGAATCAGTTCCACGCGAGGACTGTATGCCGGTTCGCCAGCCTGCTGCCCTGGTGCACTTCCGTTCGGTCACCATGCAGGTCATGACTACGCTGCGCGTCATGACTGCGCCAGCGTCCGACTGGGCCGCGCCCGAAAGAGCCTGGACCCCTGAACCGTCAACCGGCATGTCCAAGGTCCTGCAGCTGGTTGGCGTGCCTGTCATGGCCCTGGGCTGGTGGGCTCTGGCGTTTCTGCCGTGGAAGCGTGCCGGCCTTCCCTCGACGTCCGGGGGCTGGCTGCCCACCCTGCCGGTATTGCTCGGCGATCTCGGGGTCGCCTTCTTCGGGCCGCTTGGAGCCTCCATCGTGGTGGTCGCGGTCCTCCGGCGATGGGAGCTGGCGCTCGGGTCGGTCCTCCTGGGTTACGTAGGCTCCGTCGCAGTGACGCTGGCCCAGGGGCGTGCGCCCATGGGCAACTGGTCACCCGCGCCTTTCTACGTCAACGCGAGCGAACGCACGACCATGCTCGTCGTCTGTGCCATCACGGCCCTTGTCGGCGTGGCGATCGGCGCCGTTGCGGTCGGATCGCTGCCGCGCTTCGGGTTTCTCGGTCTGCTTACCGCAGCCCCGGTGGTGGCGCTCATCGCGGTGCTCTTCGTGGACCCTCGCGCGGACCAGCGATGGTTGACCCGGCCGGTCCTCGTGGCCTTGCTCCTGATGATCGCGTGGCGGCGGTGGTCGGGTGTCCTGCTCTGGCCGGCCTTCTTCGTGCTGTACTGGTTGCTCGCCCTCGCCATGACCGCGGTCGGAAACGGCGCTCAGATCCTGCGTCACCGTGGCGGTGGCACCTCAGTTGGGTCCGTGGCAGATTCGATGCTGTCGGTCGCACGGTCGGCTTGGCGAGTGCTCCTGGAAACCAGCTGGAACACCTTCTGGCCGGCGGCGGTCATCGCAGGGCTCGCTGTCGCAGGCCTGCACATGTGGCGTCGTGCTCGTTCGGTGGTTCACGTCGACTGACGGCCTTGGCCGTGTGGCGCTTCCCCCAGACGCGACAGAACCGCCCGGTTGCGTTGACTGCTAACGCAACCGGGCGGTTCACGTCGATCACCGGACGTGTCGGTAATGCCTAGGCTCTGCCGACGTCAGCGCGGCCAGGTTGGCATGATGACGCGCTTGACGCTGCCGTTGAGAACGCCGGCGAAGGAGGCGTACCACGCCACGCAGGCGGTGAGCAGGCCCAGATAGCCGCCGATGTGGGTCATGGCGGAGGAGCCGCCGAACTCGCCCATCGTCAGGAAGATGAAGGTGAGGGACAGAACCGCGAACAGCACGAAGAGAATTCCGGACAGTTTCGAGGCGACGAACGTCATGTAGAGCGTGAAGATGGTCCAGGCCAGCAGGAACACGCCGATGCCCTTGGCCGCGTCGGTTCCTGTGGTGGGCAGGTCCTTGCCGTGCGAGACCAGGTACCAGAACGACATCCAGAACGCGCCATACGAGCTGAACGCCAGGGCGCCGAACGTGTTGCCCTTGGCGAACTCCCACATGCCGGCGAACAGCTGTGCGATGCCGCCATAGAAGAGCGCCACACCGAGGACGACGACCTCGGCGGACTTGGGCGCCAGGCCAGAGTTGAACGAGCTCAGCATGAACGTGGTGAGGGCGAACCCTGCGAGGCCAAGCGGCCCAGGGTCGGCCAGGTGGGCACCGAACGACGGTGCCGACCCTGCCTGGGGGTTTTGTGTTGGGGTCGATACCTGAGTCATAACGGTCCTTTCGCGAGGGCGCACGCCGCCCGGGAATCCCAAGGTATGGAGTGCGAGTTGTCCGCCGTCAGTCCCCGCGCGACGCCAAGCGTTCACCGGGCACCCGGCTCGACGTGTGGCTGTGGTGGTTGCGCCCAACGGTGCGTTTGCCCGGTTGAGCGGTAGCGGCGGTCGGTGACTCAGGAGATCAGTAGCTCAAGGGGGTGGGTTTGGGGAGGCCGGCTGTGAGGGTTTCGGGGGCATGCAGGCGGACCATGGTGCGTGCGGTGCCCTTGGGGATCCGTGAGGGCGTCTTCAACGACACCACCACCGTGACGAGGAACGCTATAGGCATGGTCCACGCGGCCGGTTGTGCCAGCAGCGCCCCGGACCAACCACTGTGCACACCGCCGACCATGGTGACCAGAACCGCAGACATCGCCAGCACACCGCCGGTGACCAACCCAGCAGCGGCACCCGTCGTGGACAAGCCTCGCCACCAGACCCCGAGCACGAGCAAAGGGCAGAACGTGGACGCGGCGACGGCGAAGGCCAAGCCGACCGTGTCAGCCAGACCGACCCTGACAGAGAGAAGCGAGAAAGCGAAGGGGAGTACTACTGCGGCCACGGCGGCTATCCGAAAGCCTTGCACGGCAACGGAATCGCCCCCCGTCCGAGCGTTGATCCGCGGACGCAGGAGATCCTGGTCGATGACGCCGGCGACGGAGATCGTCAACCCGGACGCGGTCGAGAGAAAGGCTGCGAAGGCACCTCCGGCGAGCAGCGCCGAGAGTAGCTCGCCGAGCAGTCCGGGGCTGATCGCCATCGGGAGCATCAGGACCACGGAGTCGGCCTGCACTCCGTGCGGAAGGGTCGGGAGGTAGACCCGTCCCAGGACGCCGTAGACGGGAGTGAAGACATAGAACAACCCAAGCAGCCCGATCACGATCAACGTGGTGCGCCGTGCCGTCCGGCCATCGGGGTTCGTGTAGAACCTGACCAACACGTGGGGCAGGCCCATGGTGCCGAAACACAGCGCCACGAGCATGCTGTACGTGGCGTAGACCGGGTGGTCTCGTCCCCCGAACCCGCTGAGTGGACGGGTCCATTGGTGTCCCGGTGGGCTCGCCGCAATGTGCGGTTGCGGCGCTCCATGCCGTAGCCAGATCCAGAGCAGGACAAACACCGGGATGCTGATTGCGGTGAGCTTGAGCCAGTACTGCACGGCCTGGACCAGCGTGATGGAGCGCATGCCGCCGGCAACGACATTGGCCATGACGACGACTGCGACGATGAGGCCGCCGACCCAGCTGGGCGCGCCGGTGACCGTGCTGAGGGCGAGGCCGGCTCCCTTGAACTGAGGCAGCAGATACAGCCAGCCGATACCGATGACGAGCAGGGAGCTGAGCCGTCGGACCGGGACACTTTCCAGGCGGTCTTCTGCGAAGTCGGGGAGGGTGTAGGCGCCGGACCGCCGCAAGGGGGCCGCCACCAGAACCAGCAGCACGAGATAGCCCACGGTGTAGCCGACCGGGAACCAGAGCATGTCGGCACCCAGCGTGTAGACGAGGCCGGCGATCCCAAGAAACGAAGCCGCGGACAGGTACTCGCCGCCGATGGCAGAGGCGTTCCATCCAGGGCTGACGACTCGACTTGCGACATAGAAGTCACTGGTGGTTCGGGACAACCGGAGGCCGAACGCTCCGATGCCGAGGGTGACGACGCAGACAACGGTGACAGCCGAGATGGCGAGCCCGGCGTTCACTGCGCGCTCACCGGCGATCCACGAGGTCTGCGAAGTCGCGTTCGATGGCCTCTGCATGCCGTACGTAGTACAGGGCCGCGAGCACGACGACCGGATAGACCAGCACGCCGAGAATGATCCAGGGGAGGGGAATCAGCCATACGCGGAGCTCGTGGGTGGCAGGGACGACAAGGAACAGAAGGGGCAGTACGCCGAGACCGGCGGCGACCGCCACGAGCACGGACACTGTCAGCCGCAGCTGCGCTCGCAACAAAGCGGCCATGTAGACCTTGCCGAGACCGGTCTGTTCGTCGATCTCCGTGGTGGCGGGCCTGGTGGGGCTGCGCCGGGCCGCCGCCCGTCGTGGTGAGGTGATGCGAACCCGTTTGGACGGCTCGTGGCCGCCGGCGTTCGACATCAGGTGTCGCTGGCCTTGTCCCAGCGCAACAGACGCTCGCGCAGATCACGCGTATGCCGCCGACTGACCTGGAGCTCGACTCCTTCGAGTCGGACCGAGCACCGGCCGCGGTCTATGCGTACTTCCGTCACCTGGGGGAGCGAGACCAGGGTGCTGCGGTGGATCCGGACGAATCCTGATGCGCCCCAACGGTCTTCGAGAGTGGTGAGCGAGATTCGTACGAGATGGGAGCCGGTTGCCGTGTGAAGGCGCGCGTAGTCGCCATGTGCTTGGGCATACAGCACCTGGGAGCGCTGGATGAACGTGGTGACGCCACCGAGCTCTATGGGGATCGTCTCGTCCGCGGTATCGGGACCGGTCGACGGCTCATGGCTGGATGACGACCCGGACGAGGAGCTGACGCGGTCGTGTGCAGCCATCACCCGGCGTACCGCCTCAGCCAGGCGGTCGGCGCGGACCGGCTTCATCACATAGTCGGTGGCTCGGACCTCGAACGCATCGACGGCATGCTCGTCATAGGCGGTGACGAAGACGATCTGCGGGCGCTCCGCAAACCTGGCCAGAACGCGCGCGAACTCCATCCCGTCCAGACCCGGCATCTTGATGTCGCAGAAGACGACGTCGACCGAGTGGGTTTCCAGAGCCCGAAGGGCATCGGCCCCGCTGGTCGCGGTGCGGATCTCGCCGATCCGGTGATCCTGGCGCAGCAGGAACGCCAGCTCGGACAGGGTGGGTTCCTCGTCGTCGACCAGCAGCGCTCGCAGGCCCGGCGGCTGGGTCTGCACGACCGCGGGGTTGTGAGAAGAAGAGGGCTTGTCGGGCATGGACTACAGATTACGGCGAGGGGTGAACGCCAGGCGCGTACTTGGGAACCCGGAAGCTGACCCGTGTGCCGGCGCCGAGCGCCGTCTCGACCACGAGGCCGTAGTCGTCGCCGTAGACCTGGCGCAGGCGCGCGTCCACGTTGCCGAGGCCGACGCTGTCGCCGTCCTGATCCCCGGCCAGGACCCGGCGCATCACTTCGGGGTCGGTTCCCACGCCGTCGTCCTCGACCACGATCTCGGCCTCGGCGCCCTCGTCGGTCGCCGTGATGGTGACATGCCCGACGCCCTCTTTGGACTCGAGGCCGTGACGGACCGCGTTCTCAACCAAGGGTTGGATCGCCAGATAGGGCACTGCGACTGGCAGGACCTCGGGCGCGACCAGGAGCGAGATCTGGAGCCGATCCCCGAATCGAGCCTGTTCAAGCGCCAGATAGTGCTCGATGTTGCCCAGCTCCTCCGCCAGCGTCGTGAATGCCCCGCCCCTACGGAACGCATAGCGGGTGAAGTCCGCGAACTCGAGGAGGAGCTCACGGGCCCGGTCGGGGTCGGTGCGGACGAACGAAGCGATGGCGGCCAACGAGTTGTAGATGAAATGCGGGCTGATCTGGGCCCGGAGCGCCCGCAGCTCGGCCTCCGTCGCACGCGACCTCTGACGCCCCAGCTCGGCCAGCTCGATCTGTGTTGACACCCAGGCGGCCACCTCCTCGGTCGCCCGGACCAAGCCGGCCGAGGCGCTCGATCCGTAGGCAGCCAGCGCGGCGACGACGCGCTCTTCCGAGATCACCGGTGCCAGCACCGAGGTCCGGATGGTGCAGTCCGGGTCTCCGCACGCCACGTCCTTGGCCCCGAGGACCACTGTGCGGCCGGTTGCGAGCACCTCACTGGCGTGCCGCCATACCTGCTCCCGGTGGTGTGCCCCAGTTCCGTCCCAAGCGAGTGTGGAAGCCGTGTCGCACAGGGCGATTGCCTGGGTGCCCAACAAAGCACGGAGATGTTTGGCCGCCTTGGACGCACCCTGTGGGGTGAGCCCCTCGTGAAGGTGCTGCGAGGCCAGCGCCGCCGTATGGAGCGTGTCGTAGGTTGCGCGGTCGACCGGTGAGCCGAACTCGCCTCGACGCCGCAGGGCTCTCGCGAGGGCCCAGGCCAGCGTCATCAGAGCGATCGCCGTGGTGATGACGATCACCAGCGTGGACAGGTCCGTGGCTGAGGGCACGTGGGGAACTCTAGGCTCAAGGCGTGTCCACCATTGCTGATTCCCTCGTCCAGCTGTCTGCGTTGCCAGGCGTGCCCGAGGCCACCGATGCCGCGCGGGAAGCCTGCACCCAGCTGCGCTGGCATCAGGCGTTGCGACGCCGGATCCCCTCAGCCGCAGCGGAATCGCGGGTCCGGGGTGCCCGCGCGAGCGCCGCGCTCGACGGCGCTGAGATGGACGTGGCCGTCGTTCGCGACCTGATGCGTGGCGCCGTGGCATGGTCCCAGGAACCGGACCCGATCGAGGCCGTGCTCAAGGGTGCGGTGCAGGCCACGGCGGAGACCGAGCACATCCTGGCGATGGTCGTCGCTGCACCGTCACAGGCATTGGCACGGGTCCATCTCGCAGCCGCGGGTCATCTGCTGCCGGAGGCGCAGGTGGGGCGCCCCAGACGGGCGGGCGAGATCTCGCGAGAGTTCTCAGATCTTGGTCCTGCCCCCGACGAAGACGTTGTGAGACAGCGGCTTTCAGGGATCGTTGAGCTCTTGCTGTGTGCGAAGGATGCCCCCGCGGTCGTGGTGGCCGCGTTGGTGCATGCGGAGATCGCGACCGTCCGGCCCTTCATCCGCGGCAACGGACTGGTTGCTCGGGCAATCGAGCGAGCCGTTATCCAGGCCAGCGGCTTGGACCCGACCGGGGTCGCAGTGACCGAGGTGGGCCATGGCGCCAGTGGTGTCGCGGCCTACGTGGGAGCCCTCGCGGCATACGGATCCGGCTCACCACAGGGGGTCGCGCTGTGGATCACGCACTGCGCGAAGGCGATCGTTGCAGGGGCTGAAGAAGGCGGCCGTATCGCGGAGGCCGTCCTCGTCGGCCGCCTCACCTGAGCTTGAATCCGATTGCGTCAGCGGCGAATCGCGTCTCTGATTTGTCTGAAAAGTCAAGACTTACGTTTGCTGCCAAAGGCGAGTAGAAAAGGAAGTAAGCCGACGGGCGAGAGTCCGACGGCACCGTGAGACGAACGGGCACCCACGCGCGGGCAGTCCACTGATGGACCGATCGTGGCGGGCTTGTCCCACTGCGACTTTGTAGATTCACGCTTGGTAACTCGCAAGTCTGACGGTCGGATGGCACCTCGTTCGCGGGGTGCCATCCTTTCTCGCAAAGTCCCTCGGACAGCCCGTTTCTGCGGGCCTCCGGGCGGGTCGGCTCAGCCGTTTGCGCTAGTGGGCGAAATCACTCATCATTGGACATGTGCACTCCCCTTAGGGGTCGAGTGTGCCGGCGTACCAGTTCCTCCCCCCCCGGAGGTTGGTGCGCCGACGGCCCCCGATGTCCCCCCGTCGGGGGCCGTCCCCTGTTCCGGGCCGGGTTCGTCCATCCACAACCCACTCATCGTTCGCCCCACCGTCCACAGCTCGACGAACGCTCTGGCCGGACGGCTGCCCGCGGACCACCGTTGTCGCATGAAGACGGCACATGTCATTGGAGTGGTCGGTGGGTCCGGCGGAGTCGGTGCCTCCGTGCTCACCGTGGCCATCGCTGTTCGGGCGGCGCTGGCGGGTCTGCACCCGGTCTGTCTGGACGGGGACCGGCTGGGAGGGGGACTCGACGTCACTCTGGGAATCGAGCAGGAGCCCGGGGTGCGTTGGCCGGACCTGGCCGGGGTCAGGGGCCGGGTCGACGGGTCTGAGCTTCTGGGGCGCCTGCCGTCCGTGGACGGCGTGAGTGTGCTCTCGTTCGATCGCGCACGCGACGTCCAGCTGGAGGCGGGGACCGTTGAGGAGGTGCTCCGTGCGCTCAGCACAGCGGTGGACTTGGTCGTGGTCAACCTGCCGCGCCCCGATCACGAGGTGTTTGCGGCACTAGCACCGGCCGTGGATGCGATCGTGCTGCTCGCAGGATCGGGCATCTGTGATCTGGCTGGTGCCAGCGCGATCGCCGAGCACCTCGTCCGCGGCTGTCCTGATGTCTGGCTCTGCCTGCGCACCAGCGGCCGCGGCAGCCACTTCGCGGACACCGTTGCTGGGGCGCTGGACCTGCCGATGCTCGCGGTGGTCCGCGAGGAGCCGTCGCTGGCCGCTGACCTGCTGCACGGCATACCGCCAGGAAGCTCCTCGAAGGGCGAGTTGGCCGCCGCCGCCGACAAGGTGCTGGCGCAATGCGTCGCTGGGGCGCGCCGGAGGGCCTCGTGAGCGTGTCCCCCACGGTGTGGGCGCAGATCAGGCAGGGCAGGGCTCCCACGCCGATTCTGGTCGCGCAGGTTCTCGATGGTGAGGCCGTAGTTCTGGGGGAGGAAGGTGTCCTCAGGGCTCGCACCGAGCTGGCCGCTCACGTCCTCGGCGCAGGCCCGCTCGAGCCGTTGCTCGCCGATCCACAGGTCACCGATGTCCTGGTCAATGCAGGGTCGGGCGTGTGGGTCGACCGTGGCGACGGGCTCACTCGCGCGGCCTGCGAGGTCGGCGACGAGCCGGCGGTCCGTCGACTCGCCGTGCGTCTGGCCGGGATCGCTGGTCGTCGCCTCGATGACACCAGCCCCTATGTTGACGGGTTGCTTCCAGGCGGCGTCCGTCTGCACGCGATCCTCCCGCCCATCGCGGTCGAGGGGTCCCACATCAGTTTGCGGGTGCCGAGACGAGTGGCGCCAAGCCTCGTCGAGCTCGCGCGATGGGGGACCTTCAGCACAGGATGGCTGCGGGTGCTCGAGGCGCTCGTGAGCCGACGCTGTTCGTTCGTGGTCAGCGGTGGCACCGGTAGTGGCAAGACCACCCTGTTGGGTGCCCTTCTCGGCGCGGTCGATGCCAGCGAGCGGCTCGTCATTGTCGAGGACGTCCGTGAGCTCGCCATCAACCACCCGCACGTCGTCCGGCTGCAGTCCCGTCCGGCCAACGTCGAGGGTCGAGGCGAGATCGGGCTCACCTCACTGGTGCGCCAGTCGTTGCGTATGCGCCCCGACCGCCTCGTGGTGGGTGAAGTCCGCGGCGCAGAGGTTCGCGAGATGCTGGCCGCTCTCAATACCGGGCACGAGGGCGGATGCGGCACCGTGCACGCCAACACCGGCGCCGATGTGGTGGCCCGTTTCGAGGCCTTGGGCGCGCTAGCCGGTCTTGCTCCGGCGGCGGTGCATGCCCAGCTGTTGAGCGCGGTTCAGGTGGTCGTGCATGTGCGCCGCAGCTCTGGCCGTCGTGTTGTGGACACCGTGGCCGTCCTTGCGCGGGGGGCAGAGGGCAGACCGCAGGTGGAGTCCGCTCTTGGGAGAGGTGGAGCCGGGGAGACGGTGATCGGGCCTGGCTGGCCTGCTCTCGCCCTGCTGTTGAACCTTGACCCGGATGTGGTCCCGTGAGCCTGGTGGTTGCCCTGCTCGTAGCCGTCGGGGTCATGTTCTGGCCGGACCACTCCGGCGTGCGCCGGTTGGCGATTCTGCCGCGGCTGACGTCGACCGCCGCGCCGGGCCCGAGATCCTGGACCGTGTCGGCTTGGGTGCGCGGACGGCGGTGGAGACGGGGTCTCGCCGCCGAGCGGGTCAGTCCGCAGGACCTGCTCAGTCTGCTGGACGCCATCTCCCCGGCCCTGGAGGCAGGGGTGGCACCAGCGGCGGCGCTGCGCATCGCGGCGGACTCCCGGTCCGGTTCCGGTCGCCCTGACCCCCTGGCCGCTCTGGCGAAAGACATGGCGTCAGCTGCGGCCGACGGGGCCACGCTGGGTCCCCTGTGGCGTGCGGCGGCCGAAACGGCCGGATCCCCTGAGCTGCTGCTGTTGGCGCAGGCCTGGTCCCTGACCGAGGACATTGGAGCTCCGCTTGCCCAGGCGGTTCGCACGACGGCAGCGCTGCTCGAGGCGCGCATTGCTCATGAGCGGCGTTTGGCGGCCACGGTGGCAGGAGCCAAGGCGACCGTGAACCTCCTCACCGTGCTGCCGATCGCCGGCCCCCTGTTGGCGCTGGTTCTGGGGATCGGGCCGGCTGAGCTCTTTGGAGGCTCCCGGCTGACACAGGGCAGCCTCTTGCTGGGGCTCTGTCTGGCCGGCATCGGTCGGTGGTGGGTGCGATGGATGGTGCGCGCCGTCGCCCGCGGACCGGTGATCGGATGACCGCTGATCGATTGAACGTCCTGGTGATGATGCTGACCGCGGCGGCTGTGCTCACCTGGCCCCGCCCCTATCCCATCAGCCGTGTTGCCCGGGGTTGGGTTCCGGCCGGTGATGGCCCGTTCGGCGACGGCTCGACAGGCGCCGGACGAAGCACCGACATGGGTTCCTCGCAAACCTCCGTGCCGGCCGCCGAGGTGGCAGGTGTGATCGACCTGCTCGCTCTGACCTTGCGCGGAGGGGTTGGTCTCGTGGAAGCGCTGGAGGCTGTGGCTGGTCGTGTCGGTGGCCTGTTGGGACTGCATCTCCAGACCGTCGCAGCTGCTCGTCGTTGGGGTGTCGAAGACGCGACGGCATGGGCGAGCGTGCCGTTGGCCTGGCAACCGGCGGCGCGAGCCCTGCGGATGGCAGCCACCGCAGGCGTGCCCCCAGCGGACGTCCTGGCCAGGGCCGCCGAAGAGGTGCGTCGGGCCGAACAACAAAGGCTCGAGGTGGCTACCGCAACCTTGGGCATCCGCATCGTGCTGCCCCTGGGGCTGGCGTTTCTGCCCGCGTTCGTCCTGACCACTGTCGTGCCGATCGTTCTTGCCCTCGCCAAGCAAGTCCTCGTCAGCCAGTGACCCAACCGCAGCCATCGCATTCAACGCCGGATTCGGCACTCTCAACAAAGGAGATTTCATCATGAAGATCTATCGAGGTCCTTGGCAGACACTGATGGGCCGACGCGAGCAGCTGGTGGGAAGAGCTCAGGCGGGGATGACCACCGCCGAGTATGCGGTTGGCACGCTCGCCGCCTGCGCTTTCGCGGCAGTACTGATGGCCGTCGTGCGCTCCGGCTCGATCAAGGACGCCCTGACCGGACTGATCACTTCGGCGCTCTCGATCGCCGCCTGATGCAGAGGCTGCGTCGCCCGCCCGGTCGTCGACATCTGCCTCGTGCCCATTGCGTGCGCTGGCGTCC